>VGJF01000188.1 GCA_016867585.1 Candidatus Aminicenantota bacterium
GGGATGGAATTCGTCCTCCACCAAGCCGCTCTGCCGTCCGTCCCGAGGTCGATCGACGACCCGGAGACGACGAACGAGATCAACGTCCGGGGGACCCTGAACGTCCTCCGGGCCTCGGCCGGGGCCAAGGTCAGAAGGCTCGTTTTCGCCTCCTCGTCCTCGGTCTACGGCGACGAACCCCGCCTCCCGAAGAAGGAGGGGATGGAAGGGAAGCTCCTCTCGCCTTATGCCGTGACCAAGCGGGTCGGCGAGCTCTACGGCCAGGTTTTCACGGCCGTTTACGGCCTGGAAACCGTCTCCCTGCGCTACTTTAACGTCTTCGGGCCCCGCCAGGACCCGTTGTCCCCGTACGCGGCCGCCGTCCCGCTGTTCATCGCCCAAATCCTGGAAGGACGGCCGCCGACGATATTCGGCGACGGGGAGCAGTCCCGCGATTTTACCTACGTCCGGAACGTCGTCGAGGCGAATCTCCTGGCCTGCGAAGCTCCGGCGGCCGTCGGCGGGGTGTTCAACGTCGCTTGCGCCGAGCGGGTCACGGTCAACGCCCTAGCCGAGAAAATCAACGCCCTCCTCGGGACCGCGCTCAAGCCCCGCCATGCCGACCCCCGGCCGGGCGACATCCGCCATTCTTTCGCCGACATCGGGGCGGCCGAAGTAGCCCTGGGCTATCGTCCGCGGGTCGGCTTCGACCAAGGCCTGGCCGAGACCGTGGCCTGGCACAAGGAAAGGAACCGTCGATGAACCGTCTCAGCCGGTCGCTTATGACCCGGATCAAAAACCGGGAGGCCGCCGTCGGCGTCATCGGCCTGGGCTATGTCGGCCTCCCGCTGGTCAAGGCCTTCTTGAAAAAAGGCTTTCGCGTCCTCGGCTTCGACATCGATCCGGCCAAGGTCGAGATGCTGAGCCGCGGCCGAAGCTACATCAAGCACGTCTCGGCCCTGGACCTGAGGAAGTCCCTGTCGAACAAGATGTTCGACGCGACGACGGATTTCCGGCGCCTCGGCGAGGTCGAGGCCATCCTCATCTGCGTCCCGACCCCTCTCGACGCGCATCGCAACCCCGACCTCTCCTATGTCTTGAAGACGACCGAGACCGTGGCCCGGCATCTCCGCAAGGGTCAAATCGTCATCCTCGAAAGCACGACTTATCCGGGAACGACGGACGAGGAGATGCTCCCCCTGCTCGAAAAGGGGGGGCTCAAGGTCGGGCGCGACGTCTTCCTGGCCTTTTCGCCCGAGCGGGAAAACCCCGGAGATCCCGTTTTCACGGCCGAGAACACGCCCAAGGTCGTCGGCGGGATCACCCCGGACTGCTTGAAAATCGCCCGGACGCTCTACGACCAGGTCGTCGTCAAGACCGTCCCGGTGAGCTCGACGCGGGCGGCCGAGGCCTCGAAGCTCCTGGAGAACATCTTCCGCTGCGTTAACATCGCCCTCGTCAATGAGATGAAGATGATCTTCGAGAGGATGGGGATCGACGTCTGGGAGGTCATCCGGGCGGCCTCCTCGAAGCCGTTCGGCTTCATGCCGTTCTACCCGGGTCCGGGATTGGGCGGTCACTGCATCCCCATCGATCCCTTCTATCTGACCTGGAAAGCCCGGGAGGTCGACCACCCGACGAAGTTCATCGAGCTCGCCGGGGAGATCAACACGGCCATGCCCTATCACGTCGTCATGAAGACGATCGAGGCCTTGTCGAAACGCGGTCGGGCGATCAAGGGGTCCAAGATCCTCGTTCTCGGGATCGCCTACAAGAAAGACATCGACGACCAGCGCGAGTCGCCGGCTCTGAAAATCGTCAGCCTCCTTCGGCAAAAGGGCCTCAAGGTCGACTACAACGACCCGTTCGTTCCCGAGTCGTCGGGACATCGCGAATATCCCGGCCTGGCCCTCCGCTCGGTTCCCCTGACCGTCCGGCGCCTCCGGGCCTCGGACGCGGTCATCATCGCCACCGATCATTCGGCCTACGATTACGGCTGGATCGTCAAGAACGCCCGGCTGGTCATCGACACCCGGAACGCCGTCAAGACGAAAGCCCGCAACGTCGTCAAGGCCTGAAGGCCGTCGCGTCCGACGGATCCGGGCGCGGTTTTTTTTATTTCGCCGGGCGGATGTCGAGGGTCTGGGGGGTGAAATCCGTCTTGACCACGAGAATCGCGTCGTTGTCGCGGCGTTCGACGGCAAAGGGAACGGGCCGCCCGTCCAGGCTGACGGCGAGGCGCTCGCGGCCGGCCGAAGCCTCCGTCGCCGCCAGGGCCGGCGGGAGAGTGATCCGAAGGCGCCCTTTTTTCCGGATCGAGCTCTCGAAGCGGAAAGTGATCCGCCTTTCAGCCGGGTTCCATCGGTAATCGTAGGCCGCGAAGACGCCGGCGGCCGGAAGGCGAACCTGGAGGCGGGCCGAGTCTTCCCCCAGCCGGGGCGAGAGCTCGAGGTCGTCGCGGCTCAGATGGATCCCGAAATAGCCCTCGATCAAGGCCTTGGCCAGGCTCCCCGCGCTGCCGGCGAAGTAGGGGCTGCCCCGGCCGGTCCCGTCCGGGGCGTCCCATTCGAACAGCCCTTTGTTGGCGGCGGCCTTCCGGGCGATTTCGAGGAGCTTCAACCTGGCCGCGGCCGAAAAGCCGTTTTCGAACATGGCCGCGACAAGCTTCCCCCCGAACCAGTCCCACAGCCCTCCGTTTTGGTACTCGAAGGGCTGATCGACCATGGGATGACGAAACACGCCGGCCGGGTAGGGCGGGAGAAGGGAAGCGCTAACCGTCGGCATCTTGTGCTCGGCCTGTCTGGCCATGGCCGTCTCGAAGATCCTCCGGGCTTTGTCCTCCGAGGCCAGGCCCCGGAGGACGGCCTCCGCGTTTCCCCCCATGGGGAAAATCGCGTCTTCGTCGAAATCGTGCTTCAAGGCGCCGAGATGGAAATGGACGCGGTAATACCCTCTATCCTCCTGCCAGAGATGCCGGTCGGCGTTCCGGCGGAGGGCTTCAGCCGTCGTCCTCCAGGCCCGGGCTTTCTCGGGCCGGTCCCGGGCCTCCCACAGGCCGGCCAGGGCCAAACAAGCCCCGTGAACGATCGCCTGATCGTAGATATCGCAGGTCCAGTTCGTCCGGTCGTCGACATAAACCGCGGTCTGGTCGGCGGCCTCCAGGCCGACATCGCCCCAATCGGGAGTATGGGCCCCCGTGACCAGGCCGCGGGAGGCGTCGAAACGGGACTCGAAAACGAACCTCAAGGCCGCCTCGAGCCGGTCGATGACCGGAACGCCCTCGACCGGCGTGTCCAGCCAGCCGGACCCGACGAGACCGGACGCTTCCGCGGCGGCGAGAACAGCCGAGGCCTCCTGGTCGGTTTCGGTGGTGTTCTTGTCCGACCTCCCGGCCGCGTCGACCCAATCGACAAGGGAGCCGTCCGGACGCTGGAGAGCGAGATGCTCCTCGATCCACGAGACGAGATAGGAGGCCGGGTAGAAGTACTTCGAGGCGGGGATGATCGTCGCCGAATCGCGGAGCCAAACCTGCGGATAGTCCGTGCCGGCGGCGAAGCCGGTCACCGGGCCCGTCCTGCCGGGAAACTCGGCCCGGCCGCGGGCGAGCGTCGCCCGGATGAGCCCGAAGAGGGTTTTGAAATCGGGGACGCTCGACCGGACGGCCGTCGAGATCGTCCGTTCATCCATCCGGCGGCCTTCGATTTTTTCGGAGCGGCAGCCGACGGCCGGCAGAAGAAGCGCGGCCAGGACGGCGGACAAAGCTCTCTTCATCTCAGCAAATCCGGGGCAGGAGCTCCGAGGTCAGCGGCTCGAGAAGCCTTAAGCCGCCCGCCGTCGTCCGCAGGATGAGTTCTCCCGGCCGCCCGACCCGGCCGTCCACGGCTCCGATGACGGCCGCCCTCCGGCCGAGAGGATGCTTCCGAAGGACGGACAGGACCTGTCCGGCCCGGCCTTGGCGGACGAGGAGGACGGCCCTGCCTTCGCAAGCCAAGTAAAGCGGGTCTATGCCCAGGAGCCCGGCCGCCGCCCGGACCGGCCGGGAAAGAGGGATGGCCTCCTCCTCAAGGACGATCGAATCGGGGATCTCGGCGGCGAGCTCGGAAAGGATGGTCGCCAGCCCCCCCCGGGTCACGTCCCTCATCCAGATCGCTCCCGTTTTCCAAAGAGGGAGGAGAAAGTTCAAGGGCGCGCAATCGCTCCGGACCTTGGCTTCGAGGCCGAATTCCCCCCGGGCGAGGAGGATGGCCAGACTGTGCTCTCCGAGGGTCCCCGTGGCGATGAGCTTGTCCCCCGGTCGGGCGGAGGAGGCTTTCGGCCGGGCGACGACCCTTCCGATCCCGGAGGTGTTGATGTAGATCTTGTCCCCTTGGCCCCGGCGGACGACTTTCGTGTCTCCGGTCGCGATCTCGACCCCGGCTTGTCTCGACGCCCGCCGGATCGAGCGCAGGACGCGCTCCAGGGACGCCCAGCCCAGGCCTTCCTCCAGGATGAAGGCCAGGGAGAGGAAGCGCGGGACGGCCCCGGAGACGATGAGGTCGTTCACCGTTCCGTTCACGGCCAAGGTCCCGATGTCCCCCCCGGGGAAAAAAATCGGGTCGACGACATAGCTGTCGGTCGTGAAGGCCATGCCTCCGGGCAGATGGCTGGCATCGAGGAGCTTGCGGAGGCGGGGGTTCCCCAGGACGGGGAGGACCGTCCGGGCGATGAAGTCCCGCATCGTCCGGCCTCCCGAGCCGAGTTCGAGGCTGACTCTATCCATGGGCGACATCCCGGTACTTGAATAGGACGAAACAGGCGCCTTCGAAGGACACCATGCACGGCCCGCGGGGGGAGTCCGGGGTGCAGGCGCGGCCGAACAGCCGGCAATTCGTCGGTTCGGACATCCCGCGGAGGACTTCTCCGCAGCGGCAGCCCGGTAGGTCTTCGGCCCCGACGGCGAGGTCCAAGCCGTATTTCCGGACGGCGTCGTAATCCGCATAATCGCGTTTGAGGCGAAGGCCGCTTCGGGGAATCAGGCCCAAACCCCGCCAGCGGGAGTCGTCCGGGTCGAGAATCTCGTCCATGACCGCCCTGGCCGCCGGATTCCCTTCGGGGCGGACGACCCGGCCATAGGTGTTGGCGACGGCCGGCCGCCCGCTCCGGATCTGTTCGAGGACGGAGATGATCCCGAGAAGGACGTCGGCCGGCTCGAACCCGGCCACGGCCCCGGGAAAGCCGAATTCCCGGGCGATGAAGGCGTAAGGAGCGAGGCCGATGACGGCCGTGACATGGCCGGGGTATAGAAAGCCGGACAACCGGATCTCCCCCGATTCGAGAATGGCCCGCAGAGGGGGGGGGATGGTCCAGAGGGCGGACAAGACGGCGAAATTTCGGAGGCCGGTCCGCCGGGCCTTTCGGGCCATGAGGGCGATCGAGGGGATCGTCGTCTCGAATCCGGCCCCGAAGAAGACGACCTCCCGCCCCGATTCCCGGGCCGCCAGGGCCAGCGGCTCCTCCGGAGAATAGACGATCCTGACGGATGAGCCGGGGGCGGGGATGGCCGTTCGGAGGGCTCCCCGGCGCGTCGGGACCCGGGTCATGTCGCCGAACGTGGCCAAGATGAGGCCCTCCCGTCCCGTCACCAGCTCGATGGCCGCTTCATGGAATGCGTTGGGGGTGATGCAGACCGGGCAGCCCGGGCCCGAGATCATCTCGATCCCGGCTTCGCGGAGGAGGGATTTGAGTCCGTGGCGATGGACGGTCATGGTGTGGGTGCCGCAGACCTCCATGACCCGGACCGGGGAGGGAACGCCCCGGGCAAGAGCCTCGATTTTCCGGAGGAGGGCGAAGGTTGATTTCTTGTCGGTGAGAAGGTCCATCGCTCAGGGAAGGCCGGCCGTTTCCTCCGGCTCCCCGGAATTCTCGACGATCTCCCGGAGAAGGGCGAGGGTTTCCCGGGCTTCCTCCTCGTCC
Organism: Candidatus Aminicenantota bacterium; assembly: GCA_016867585.1. Classification (GTDB taxonomy): domain Bacteria; phylum Acidobacteriota; class Aminicenantia; order Aminicenantales; family UBA4085; genus JAAZPG01. Next base: position 5,932 of record VGJF01000188.1, read on the forward strand.
AGGCGGGAGATGGCGAATCCGGCGTGGACGATGACCCAATCGCCCAGCCCGACTCCGGGCAGGAGGGCGAAGCTCGTCTGGACCTTCGTCCCGAGGTAGTCGACCTTGCCGAGTTCGCCGGAGGCGTCGAGCTCGACGATTTTGACCGGAATTCCGAGACACATGATCTTCTCCCCTTCATCATATCAGATCGAACGGGGAGTTTCCACTCCGCCCGAGGCGGTCCTTCCCTCAAGGGCCGCCAAGGGGGAGTTTCTTTTCCGGCCTCGCTTCGAACGGCTGTATCGGGCCCGCCCCGGCGGGAGCAACGGTCCCGGATTTGTTGTATAATGGACGCCATGTTCAAGGACTTGGAAGGCTTCCTCGAGCCCGGAAGCGAGGAGGAGAGCCTGGCGAAAAAGATCGATTTCTCCAGGCTCCCCGGCCATGTGGCGGTCATCATGGACGGCAACGGCCGGTGGGCGAAAGAGCGGAACCTCCCCAGGATCGAGGGCCATCGAGCCGGCTCCCAATCCGTCCGCGAGGTCGTCGAAACGAGCGCCAGGCTCGGCCTTCGCGTCCTGACCCTCTATGCCTTCTCCCGCGAGAACTGGAAGCGTCCCAAGCGGGAGGTCAACGCCCTGATGCGGCTGCTGGAGGACTACCTCAAGAGGGAGGACAAGGTCCTTGTCGAGAACAGCTTTCGCCTGATCGTGGTCGGCCAGAAGCAGGGGCTGCCGGACACGGTCCGCCGGCAGCTCGACCGGGTCGAGGCGCTGACCCGGACGAACAGCCGGATGACGATCGGCCTGGCTTTGAACTACG
>VGJF01000189.1 GCA_016867585.1 Candidatus Aminicenantota bacterium
AAGCGGCCCGCCTTCACGGCTTCCTGGCCCGCCGCGAGGGCGTAGAGGCGCCTTTCGCCCCCGTTCTTGAAGCATTCCATCGCCGCCCGGGTGAATTCGCGCTCCAAATAATACCGGCCTTGCTCGATCCAGTCTTCGGGCGTCGTCAGGACGTTCCAGACCTCGCCGATAAACGCGCGGTCGTCGGTCGCGTACACCTTCTCCCGGAACCGCGGATCCTCCCAGATCACGGAGGGCCGTTCTCCGTCGTAAATGATCAGGTCTTTCTGGGAGCGGGTGATGCCGACATAGAGGAGGTTGATCTCATGGCGGATCCGGGCTTCGTGAACCGATTTTCGGCTCTGGTCCAGAATGACTTTCCAGATGTCGGCCTGGGCCCGGTCGGCGCAGAATTTCCAGAGAACGACCGTCTCGAACTCCAAGCCCTTGGCCTCGCCGATGGTGAACACGAGTTCGGTCTCGAGGCGCTCGCTCAACGCCCGCTTGTCATCCTCGGATCGGACGAGAATCGTCCGCCGGGCGCCCGCCGTTTTGAGGATGTCGAGCATGGCCGTTTCGCCGATCCCGGCCACGGCCGTCGGCGGACGGCCCTTGTATTTCCAATCCTCATGGGCTTCGTCCGATCGGATCCCCAGGTACTTTTCCTTGAGGCTGAGGAGGGTGTTGGACAACTCGACGATGCTGCCTGAGCTGCGGAAATTCAGAGTGAGGAATTTCAACGGAGGGACGGGAAGCCCTCTCTCGTGGAACATCCTCTTGACCTCTTCCCAGCGGAAGCCGCTGGGATTGATCGTTTGCTTCGTGTCGCCGGCGAAAAAGACGTTGCGCGGATCGGCGGTCAAGGACAGGAGAAGGTCGATCTGGATATCCGTGAAATCCTGGATTTCATCGCAGAGGAGAATGTCGTAGACGGGAACCTCCCTCTCTTTCTCCGCGGCCGCGGACAGGATCTCCCGGGTCAGGTCCAGTTCATCCCACAGTTCGCCTCCGTCGAGCCGGCTTTGGTACCATTCGATGACCGGATACAGCTCTTTGCGGTTATGGGGAAAATGGGGGGCCTTTTTCCTGCCCAGGAATTCGTACTCGAGAAAGGACAAATATTTTTGCGGGGCGGCCTTTTTTTGCCGATGAATTTCGCGGAGAGTCAGGTCGAAGACGGCGACGACGCCGGGCCGGCGGCTTTCGTCCTCGATAAATTTCTCCATCCGGGCGCAAAAGGTCGGGATATCCGTCCCCAAATTCTTCTCCACGAACCGTCCGACGGCCGCCAGGGACGCCAGGTTGGCGTAGCCTTGAAATTGGCGTTTCAATTTCGACAGAATGCTGAGGTCCGCCTGACGGTCGCGGACCGCCCGCAAACCCCGCTCGAGGATGCCGGTGTCGACCTGGGGAAGGCCGCCCTTGAGGATGGAGCGGATTTCCTCCCAGACGAGGGCGGCGTCGAATTTCTGAAAAAGGGGATGGGAAGCGAACATCCGGACGAATCGGTCGAAATCGACCTCCTTCTCGGGGGCGAAAGATTTTTCGAGACGGCCGGCCAAGGAGAGGGCGAAATCCTTGAAGGCGAAGAACTCGGGCGCCCGGATTTCGCTTCCGGCCTCCGCTTCGTTCAGAAGTCCGGAGTACAGCCGCTCCGCGAAATTTCTCAGAAAGCGGTTGTACGTAATGAACAGCTTCGTTTTTCCTCTCAGGGACTTCCGGAAAAGAGAATAGACGGCCAAGGTCGTCTTCCCGCTTCCCGCCGTCCCCGAAATCAGCAGGGGAAGAGGGGTTTCGAGAACCTCTTTCTGCTCGGGCGTGAGAAGGAGGAAGAGTTCGAATTCGTCGCGGGCGAAACGCCGGATCCGCCTCCATTCCGGCTCCTCGACGGGATACCATCTCTGCTGGCCGGACTCGTCCCGCGCCCTTTCCGTCAGGCGCTCCTGGGTCAGATATCCGGAATCGAGATCGTCCATGACGACGTCTTCGAGCACGGTTTCGTCGTAATTTCGGAAATCGAGGAACAGGGCGTTCTCCGGCGCGACCGTCAGTCTTTTCCGGTCCAGATTTTCGTGGGTGGCGAAGCCCCAGACATAGACGACGAGATCCTTCGGGGACGTTTCCGGCGGCCGGCCGAGAGTGAAGAGGAGGCGGAGGTTGTCCTCGATCGCCGCTTCGAAAACGCATTGGGAGGAGAGACCCCTGAGCTTTTTCGCCCTCAGCCGCCCTTCCCAGATCCCCGATTCAAAATATTCGAACTTCTCCCGAACGCGCTCGCGAAAGCCCCGGGGTTTCCGGAGAAGATATTTCTTCACCGCGTCGTTGATCAAAACGATGGCCATCGGGCCTCTATCTTAACAGATCGGGACGTCGAGGGCGACCGCCCGTTACCCCCGTCATCGGCGCCGCCCGGCCAGCGGGCGTGATATCATCGGGCGTTTCCGATATCGGGTAGGTTTCATATATAATATCTCCCATCGAGAAAAGGCCTTGGAACAAAATGAATTGAAAAGAGACGTTTAGGATGGAATGAAGGAGTAGGCCCATGTTGAAAAAAAGACGCCTCCGGAAACGGATCGCGGGGGCCGGTCTTAGTCTAACCCTTCTGATCCCCGGCGGGGCGTTCGCCCAGCCCTGGAGCCGCGGACCCGGACGGGACGTTTCGGCCGAGTTCCCGCGGTTTTCCTTGTCCATGCAGGGCGGAGTCGGGACGCTCGAGCCCGGCCGGGAGATGATCGACCTCAAGTTTGAAGCCCAGGTCGGCCTGTCCCGGTCCCTTCGCCTCGGGCTCGGGATCGGCACCATGCATCGCGGCCGGGGGGATCGTGACGGGAGGGACGCCTATGACCGGGACCGGCGGATGATGGGCGATTGGGAAACGCAGAGAGGATGGGCCGATGGCCCGGCCGACGTCTTTCGCGACGTCCGGATTCATCCCCTCAGCGCGAATCTCTATTATGCCCTGCCCCTCGGCCGCCGGGCGGACGCCTTCATGAGCGCCGGGGGAAGCTACTATTTCGGGAGGTTCGACGGCCTGTCGGGCCGGCAGAAGAAAAACGCCTGGGGCGGCCAGGCCGGCCTCGGTTTCGAATACAGGCTCGCGCCCCGCTTCAACTTGATCGCTGAAGGGAGCTACCGGTTCGCCGAGTTCCGGGGATTGCGGGCCCCGCGGAACGAATCGTTCATCAACTTCTTTCCGGAAGCCATCACCCTGAAACCGGAGCTGAACCGGATCTATCGCAGCGTCGTCCGAGCGATCGAGGCCGCCTTGGCGCCGCCCCCGCCGCGCTCCGTCGATTTCGACTTCAACGGCTTCAGCTTCCGGGCCGGAGTCAAGTTCGGGCTCTGAGAATCACTTCTTTTTCAGCTCCTTGATCCGGTCCTGGGCGATTTCCCGCATGAAGTCGACGTCCTCGTTCCCCTCGGTCTTCTTCAGGAACTTCTCGTACCAGACGACGGCGTCCTTCGTCCGGTCGGTCTTCTCGAGGGCGGAAGCGTAGTCGAAGAAATCGTAAATCGCGAATCCGGCCTCCTGGGCGGCCAGGCCGTCGTAATAGGCCGTGATCTTGGCGTGCTGGCCCGAATCCTCATAGGCTTGATGGAGGCTCTTGAGGGGCGAGAAGACGAGCATCTCGTCGGGATATTTCTTCATCGAGACGACGGGCGAAGAATTGTAGCGGGCCAGGAACTGCTCCAGGATCTCGATGATTTCGGCATTCTGGGGCTCTCCGTAAGCCCGGCCGTAGAGGTTGGTCAGTCGCCAGTAGGACTCGTGGGCCCGGTTAGTGTCCGGACAGCGATCCATGACGATCTTGTAGTAGCGTTCGAAGAACTCCGGCGCGGCGTCGTCGGGGGCGTCGGCGAGTTTGGCGAAAATCGCCTTGGACAGGGCCTCCTGGTCGTTCGTCGAAAGGGGCCGCGGTTTTTTCAGGAGGGTCTCGATTTTCGGGTCTTCCTTCTCCTGGTCGGCGGTCCGGCAGGCGGCGGGAGAGGCGAGCAGAGATCCTCCGACGGCGACGGCCAAGATGGCGCTCATGAGGACGGAAGTTTTGAATGTTTTCATGGGCTTCACTCCTCGTAGGGCACTATAACGGCCGGCCCGCCCGCTGTCAACGTTGTGCCCGCGACACGCCCCGAGAAGCATGATCCGGCCTCCGCGGCCCGCCGGGATTGACGACGGCCGACGGATGGACTAAATTGCCGGAGAGCATGCTCGAAGACGCGGTCATCATCAACGCCGCCCTCAATATCGGCTTGATCGAGGAACGCCTCGAGCCGCTCCGCGAGGCCAAGACGGATTGGAGCTGCTACGCCGGCCTGGCTCTGGGGCTTTCCGTGGCCGTGGCGTATTGGCTGTAGCCGAAAGGAAGGATATCCGGATGAGAAAAATCCATCCGCTTCGTCAAAGGGCCGTCGACTTCGGGGGCGAATACGTCCTCGGTCTGCGGGACCTCAAGACCCATGCCTGTTACTTGATCTATGGGGAGATGGCGCCCGGCGAGACCGGACGCAAAGTCTCTCCGGGGGAGGGGCATGAGGAGATTCTCTTCGCCGTCCATGGGGATCTCACCGTCGGCGAGGGGACGGAGACGGCCGTCCTGCGGGAGGGCGAGGCCGTCCATTTCGTCGGCGAGGAAAGCGCCCTCCTCTCGAATCCCGGATCGGAGAAGTCGGTTTACATCCTGGCCGGGGGCCATTCCTCCGGCGGCCATTAGGAGAAAAAAAGGGGGGAAACCGGTCATCCCTCGGGACCGGTTTCCCCGGGAAGGGAGAGAAGCGCTATCGGACGTTTTTTTCGGGCTTGGAGGCCTTGAGGCTTTCGGCCTTGGCCTTCAGTTCGACCTGCTTTTGGTGGATTTTCTGGAGAAGAGTCTCGAGTTCGGCTTTCTTGCCGGCGTCCTTCTCTTCGGCCAGCTTGGCCCGGACGTCGGATTCTTTCTGCTGGAGTTTCAGATATTCTTCCTTGAGGGCCTCGATCGTGACTTCCTTGCCGACCTTGGGACCTCCGTTTCCGTTTGATCCGCTGTTGGCCTTGAGCTCGGCCTGCTTGGCCAGGACGACTTCCAGCGTTTTCTTGAGCTCGGTCTTCTTGGCCGCGTCCGTCTCGGACTCAAGCATCTGCCGGACCTTGGCTTCTTTCTCCATGAGCTTCCTCATCTCCTGCTCCGGAGCGAGGGGGGAAGGCAGGGGGCCGTTGGCGGCCAGGAAGGCCTGGATCTCTTCCTCCTTGGCCAGGATGTCGGCGAGCTTGGCCATGAGCTGTTTCTTGAGCTCGGGATCGGTCGTCTCCGCGAGCTTCGCCCGGACCATCGCCTCTTTTTCCTTGAGGGCGGCGAGCTCCTGGACGGCGTGTTCGGCCTTCTGTTTCTTCAGGACGATCGTCTCGCCCGCCGCGTTTTCCTTGGATTGCTGAGCCGGGGCGGGCCTCGGGTCGGCGAAGGCCAGGGCCAAGAGGGCCGCCAGGGGAATGGCCAGGAGGAGCTTCAGTTTGGCCGCTCCCCCCGAGTGGGTCTTGGACATCATCAAGATTCTCCTTTTGATCTGGGATTGTTTGAAGTTGTTCGCGAACTCGAACAACTGGGCGCCCACGTGCTGCTCGAACAGGAGCAGCCGGTACGCGGCCGGGCTGAAGCCCTGCGCAATGACTCCGGCGTCGGCCAGGTACTCGTGATTCTCCTGGAGAGACTTTTTGTATGGCCACACAAACGGATTGAACCATTGGACGGCGACGACGAGCTCCATGAGGAGGATGTCGAGGGAATGGATCTGGCGGACGTGGACGAGCTCGTGGGCGAGGATGCGCCTCATGACGTCGCGGCCGAGGCCCGTCCCGTTGATGAAGACGTAGCCGAGAAAGGAGAAGGGGGCGAAATCCCTGTCGATGCGGACGACCTTGAGGCCGCCGATCTTCCGATAGCCGCACCGGCGGATGATGACCGCCAGCCGGACGAGGTGAGCGCCGAGGCGAACGAAGCAAGCCAGGACGCCGACGAGGTAGAGGGCGAGGAAAATGTCGTCCCAGCCGATCGAGGAAGATGCCGGAGGCAGGAGGAACGGCCCGGCGAGGTCGACGGGGACCGGGGCGGTGAAAAAGGGTCGATGGCAGATGGAGCGAGGGGAGGAGGAACGAGAGGGGCAGGGCGGCGAGGAGGTAGGCGCGGTTCCAGAAGAAGCAGGTCTCTTTTTGGAGAAGGAGCTTGAAGATGGCGTAGAACAGGGCCAGCCCGAGTCCGGCTTCGAGGAGATAGGCGAGGGCGGCGTTCATGATTCGCTTCCTTCCTGATCGCCTTTTTGCCGGACGATCTCCTCTCGGAGGAGCGACTGGATCTGCTCGAGCTCCTCGAGGCCGATGTCGCGGTCGCTGGCGAAGAACGAGACCATCTCCTGGAGGGAGCCGCCGAAATAGCGCCTCATGAAGGATTTCAGGAACTTTTTCTTGTACTCGTCCCGGGCCACCAGGGGGAAGTACTCGTGGGTTTTGCCGTAGGCCTGGTGGGAGACGAAACCCTTCTTTTCCAGGATGCGGATGATCGTCGAGACGGTGTTGTAGGCGGGCTTGGGGTCAGGGAACTCCTCGACGACATCCTTGACGAAGGCTTTTCGGAGTCTCCACAGGACCTGCATGACCTCTTCTTCGGCCCGGGTCAGCTCTTTCATGGCGATCATAATATACAACTAAAAACGTAGTTTGTCAACTAATATTTTAGTTATCATTACGAACCTGCGTCTTTATTACGT
>VGJF01000190.1 GCA_016867585.1 Candidatus Aminicenantota bacterium
CAAACTCGTCATCGTCGAGTTCAAAACCGTTCCTCCCGGCCTCCTCGACCGGGTCGGAAGCGTCTTCGGGGAGCATCTCTCCGACGTGAGGGCCGCGAACGGAGCCCTATCCGCCCGGGATCGCGCCGGCCGCGTTTTTCTCTTCGGCCTCCGGGGGCGCCGGGCCGGGCTCGTTTTCGGGAAGACGGACGAGGCCGCGGCGGGCTCGCTTCTCCGGGCGGCCCTCACTCCGAAATGACGGCCGTCTCGTAGAGGAATTTCTTGTAGCGGGCGACGACATCCTGGGCCAGGGCGTCCCGGTCGATGGCCAAGATGTCCTTGGCCGGAGCCTTGTCGATAAAGAGGACGGTCTTCTCCTCCATCGGGCCCCCCGGCGCCTTCCGGCCCCGGAGAGTCAGCTTGAGCTTCAGCTCGACGGCGTTCTTGGGCAGCCAGAGGATGTAATGGAACTGGTCCTCCTTGGACCGGGGGAAGCGGATCTCGATCCGGATCGACGCCCCCTTCGCCCAGGCCGACCGGCATTTGATCTCGTAGCGGTCGAATTCCTCGGTCAGGATCTCGAAGGCCGGCTCGGCGACATAGTCGCAGAACCGGTCGAACTGGGCGACGACCTCGCCCCGGCAGCGCTCGATGACCTGGAGGTCCTCGAAGCAGCTCCGGAGGTCGCTCCGCCAGTCCGATGTGTCCATCTCGCCCGCATCATAGCACAGGATGAATCCGTCGGAAAATCCCGGCCCCGGCCTAAGACCGGGGGCGGGAAGGACAAGCCGGCTGTGTAGCAAAAGGGGGTGATGATTTGAGGGAACTCTCTCCAGCCGGCGAAAGAGAGTCTGATCTTATTATAGGCCTTGCCGGCCGGATGTTCAACTCCCCCCGGCAACATGTCTGCCCGCGCCACGGGCGGGAGGCGACATCGCCGGCCGCCCGTTCTTCCACGGTCAGGTCGACACGGCTTCGAGGACGGACGAGACGGGGATGTCGGCGACCTCGGGGGCGCTGAGGAGGCGGACGTCGCCGGCCGGCCGCCAGGCGTCCTTGAATTCGTCCCGGAAGAGGGCGACGGTCCGGGTCCCGCAGGCGGCCGCGAGATGGGTCACTCCGGAGTCGTTGCCCAAATACACGCCGGCCTCGGCCAGCCATGCGGCCAAGTCGGGCAGGGGGGGGTTCGGCCGCCAGGTCCAGCCCGCCGGAAGCGGCGCGGTCCGAAGCGCGGGCTCCAGACGGCCCTCGGCCAGGCCCGTGACCACAAGACCGCCGATTCCCCGGCCGGACAGGGCGGCGGCAACGGCCAGAAATCGGTCGACCGGCCAACATTTCCTCGGGCTTCCGCTTCCGGGATGGATGACGGCAAACCGCCCGGCCGGATCCCCCCCTCCGAACAGGGCCGGCCGGCCGCCCGTCCCCGGGCCGATGGCCGGCAGCCCGGCGCACGCCTCGAAGGGCGGCGTCGAAAAACCGCGGCTCCGAAAGAACGCCTCGGTCTCCTCGAAAAAAAACCGATGAAGCGGCCCGGGCCTCCTCTCCCGGCCCGTCCCTCCGAACCAACCGAGGACGAGGTCATCGCTCCCGAGGCCGGCGAGGCCCGGGGCGAGGTCGAGACGGCGGGCATCCGGGTCCGAAAACGCGGCGATCAGAGGAGCCCACCGGGCTTCATCGGCCGACGCGGCCTCGTCGACGACGCCGGCGCGTTCCAGGAGGAGCCCATAGTCTTTCCGTCCGACAAGGACGAGGCGCTTCCCCGAGAGGACGCCGCGGACGAGCCGGACGGAGGGCAGGGCGACGAGCAAGTCGCCCAAACCTCCCAACCGAAAGAGATAAATCATCCGCCTTCGAAAAGGCCGGCTGTTTTCAACAGCAGAAAAGGGAAAAATGGCATTAGAAAACTTTCCTGCACTTTACCCCACATCAACTCTCAAGGCAAGCGATTTTGCGGTCCTTTTCAGGTATAATCCCGGCGTGGCCGAACTCCCCTGGCAGCTCGATCTTGTCAAGTACTCCCTCAAGAAGAAGGAAAAGGTCGACCTCATCCGCCGCCATATACGGCTCCGGCCTCGGGAGAGGGCTCTCGACCTCGGCTGCGCCCAGGGCATCCTGAGCCATTTTCTCCGCCGCCGGGGCGGCTGGTGGGTCTCGACCGACCTCGACTTCGGCAACCTGAGGACCAGCCGGGAGCTTCTCGGGGACAACCTCGTCCAAATGGGCATTCCGGCCCTCCCCTTCAAGACCGGGGCCTTCGACCACGTCGTCTGCCTCGATTACCTGGAACACGTCGACGACGACGACGGGACCCTGGCCGAGATTCGGCGCGTCCTCAAGCCCGGCGGCCGCCTGCTCCTGATCACTCCCCACGCCGGCCCATTCTTCATGCTCCAAAAGATCCGGCCGATGGTCGGCCTCAAGCTCGAATTCTACGGCCACAAACGGGAAGGCTACAGCCGTCTCGAGCTCGAGGCCAAACTCGGCCGGGCCGGCTTTCGCCTGACCGGCTCAACGACTTATGCCCGCTTTTTCACCGAGCTCCTCGAGCTCGTCCTGAACGCCCTTTACGTGAACGTCCTCTCGGCCAAACCCCAATCCCGTCTCCGCGACGGGCACATCCGTCCCTCCACGCCGGACGAGTTCGCCGGGCAAAAAACGGCCTTCCGGCTCTACAAGCTCGTCTATCCCGTCTTCCGGCTGGCCTCGCGCCTCGACACCCTCCTCTTTTTCCAGCGGGGCTACGCCCTCATGGTCCGGGCCGTCGGGGAAGAAGGCCGCGATGGGCGATGACGGAAGGCTACCGCCCGGGGAGGCGCGCTTCGAGCACCGGCGGAAAACGCTCGGCTTGATCCTGGGGCCGGCGACGGCCGTCCTCCTGGCCTCGCTCCCGATGCCCTCCCTGGCCGGCCGGGCCCACGCCCTCCTGGCCGTCATCGGCTGGGTCGTCGTCTGGTGGGTCACCGAGCCCGTCCCCCTTCCCGTCTCGGCCATGCTCGGGGCCGTCCTCTGCGTCCTCTTCGGCATCACGACGGCCAAGGCCGCTTTCGCCGCCTTCTCCGACCCGATCATCTTCCTGTTCTTGGGGAGCTTCCTCCTGGCCGAGGCCATGACGGTCCACGGGCTGGACAAGCGCTTCGCCTACGCGATCCTCTCGCTCGGCTGGGTCGGCCGCCGGTCCGGACGCGTCCTTCTGGCTTTCGGGTTCGTCTGCGCCTTCCTCTCGATGTGGATCAGCAACACGGCCACGACGGCGATGATGATGCCGATCGGCGTCGGCATCGTCGGGGCCATGGCCTCCGTGGTCGAGCGGGACCGGGGCGGAACGGTCGATCCCCGCCGTCTCCGCTTCGGCACGGGGATGATGCTCATGACCGCTTACGCGGCTTCTTCGGGCGGCATCGGGACTCCGGTCGGGACGCCGCCGAACCTCATCGGGATCGCCCTGATCGAAAAGGCCGTCGGAGTCCGGATTCCTTTCTTCCAGTGGATGCTCTTCGCCGTCCCTCTCCTCGTCCTGATGTCCGGGCTCCTGTTCCTCCTCATGATCCGCCTTCACAAACCGGAGGTCCGGGAGATCGAGGGAAGCGCCGGCTTCATCAAGGCGGAATCCCGGCGGCTCGGGCCTTGGACCCGGGGCCAGAAGAACGCCCTCGCGGCCTTCGCCGTCGCCGTCCTCCTGTGGACGGGGCCGGGATTCATCGCCCTCGTCGGGGGGGCCCAGTCCGCCCCGGCCCGCTTCGTCAACGCCCGGATTCCGGAAGGCGCGGCCGCCCTGCTGGCCGCCCTTCTCCTGTTCATCATTCCGATCGATTGGAAGACGAGGACATTCACCTTGTCCTGGAAACAGGCGATGCGGATCGATTGGGGGACCCTGCTCCTCTTCGGCGGAGGGATCACCCTGGGGGAGCTGATGTTCCAGACGGGGCTGGCCGACGCCGTCGGGCGCGGCCTTGTCCGCCTGAGCGGGGCGGACTCGCTCTGGGGCCTGACCCTGGCGGCCGTCTTCGTCTCCATCGTCGTCAGCGAGGCGACCTCGAACACGGCCTCGGCCAACATGGTCGTCCCGGTCGTCATCTCGGTTTCGATGGCCGCGGGGCTGAATCCTCTCCCGCCGGCCGTGGGGGCCACGCTCGGGGCGAGCTGGGGTTTCATGCTCCCCGTCTCGACCCCGCCCAACGCGATCGTCTACGGCTCCGGGATGGTCCCGATCACGAAGATGATCAGGGCGGGATTCCTGTTCGACATCCTCGGCGGGCTGGTCATCTGGGTCGGCCTCCGCCTTCTCCTTCCGCTGGTCGGACTCGCCTGAGGCCATTGTCTCGGTCCGCCCTTTGGTATAATGTAGGCCTTTCGAAGGAGTTCCCAGACCCTGGAGGAGTCACCCCATGGCCACCATCCTTGACGGAAAGACCCTGACGGTCGACAAAATCGTCCGGGTCGCCCGCGAGGGCGAGCCCGTCGCCCTCTCCCCCGAGTCCTTGGAGAAAATCAAGGCCTGCCGGGCGATGCTCGAAAAGAAGATCGAGGCCCGGGAGATTATGTACGGCGTCAACACGGGGATCGGCGAGTTCTCCGAAGTCGTCCTGACGGACGCCCAGGTCCGCGATTTCCAGCGGTATCTCATTTACAACCACGCCGCCGGCATCGGCGATCCCGCTCCCGCCGAACATGTCCGGGCGGCCATGGCCGGCCGGGCGAACGTCCATGCCCGCGGCCGGTCGGACTGCCGGCCCGAAATCACCCTGACGCTCGTCGAGATGCTCAACAAGGGCGTCACCCCGGTCGTTTGCCAGAAAGGATCGGTCGGGGCCTGCGGGGACCTGGCCCCGATGGCCCAGATGGCCCTCGTCCTCATGGGCGAGGGCGAGGCCTTTTACCGCGGGGAGCGCCTGCCCGCGCGGGCCGCCCTCGATAGGGCGGGGATTCCCGTCCCCGGACTCCAGGCCCGGGACGGCCTGGCCGCGATCAACGGCTCGAATCTCATCACCGGCATCAGCGCCCTGACCCTCCACGACGTCGACCGCTGGCTCCGCCAGGCCGAAATCGCCTGCGCCATGACCCTCGAGGCCCTCGTCGCCAACCTCAAGCCCTACGACGTCCGCCTCCATGAGGAGCGGGGTTTCCCCGGCGCCGTCCGCTCGGGCGAGATCCTCGACGAGGTCGAAAAGGCCGTCGGTCCCCTGGCCTGAACGGACATCCGCGGGGCCCGGCTCCGGTCTGTGCTATAATCGGCGGTGATGGATGCCTTCGTGACGGCCGAGGCTTGGGCCTCGCTCGAGGCCCTCGGGCGATTGTCGCCCCGGGGCAAGCCGCTCGGGTACCTCATCGGCCACACCCGGGGAAAACGGTTTTTCGTCGAGCGGATATTCACGGTCCCCGGCCGGAGCTGGCCCTCGCTCGAGGATCACTACGTCATCGACCGGATGTTCGCCGGCCGGGTCATCGGCTTTTTCGCCTTCCGACCGGACCGCCGGACGGCCGGCGCCCTCTCCGCCCCTCATGCCGCCGGAAAGGCTTTTCTTTCTCTTCATTCCGCGCGGCGTCCGGGAAAAATCAAGGCCGCCGTTTTCGTCGTCGATTTCGACGGCCGGTTCCGCTTCGTCCGCCTTCCCTTCCGGAAGGAGCCGAGGGCCGGCCGGGCCGCGAGTCCCCGGTCATGAGCGGATTTCTGACCGACCCCCAAAAGCGCTTTCTTCTCCGCCTGGCCCGGACGACGATCGAGACGTACCTCGCCTCGGGCGAGACGGTCTCGCCCGAGACCGACGACCCGGCCCTTCTCGCCAAGCGCGGGGCCTTCGTCACCCTCAAGACCGACGGCGCCCTCCGGGGCTGTATCGGCTATCCCTCCCCGGTCAAGCCCCTGGCCGAAACCGTCGTCGACGCGGCCGTCGCCGCCGCGACCCAGGATTTTCGCTTCGCCTCCCTCCGTCCGGAGGAGCTCGATGCTCTCACGGTCGAGATCTCCGTCCTCACTCCGCCCCGCCCGGTCAAGAGCGCGGCCGAAGTCGAGGTCGGCCGGCATGGGATCATCGTTTCCCGGGGCTTCCAGCGGGGCCTTCTCCTGCCCCAAGTCCCGGCCGAATACGGTTGGGACCGGGTGACGTACCTCAGGCACGGCTGCCTGAAGGCCGGCCTGCCGGGGAACGCCTGGCTCAAGGGCGCGAAGATCGAGGTCTTCGAAGCCCAGGTCTTCTCCGAAAGCGACTTCCCCGCGTGAAACGGCGACTCGTCCTCGCCCTTTTCGCCCTCGGCCTCCTCGCCCCCGGGACGCGAATCCCGGCCGGTGACGGGACGCCCTCGAAGATCTCCCCGGAACTCCGGCGGATCATGGCCGGGGCGAAAGACGAGGTCCGGCCTCTCCGCGTCTGGGTGTCTTTCCGCGACAAGGGACAAAAGAGCCCGGACGAAGCCCGGCGGGCCCTGGCCGAAGCCCGACGCGGTTTGGACGAGCGCTGTCTGCGGCGCCGGGCTAAAACCGTCCGAGGCGGGCTCCTGGTCGGAGAGGAAGACGTGCCGCTGGCCGGGCCGTACACCCAGGCCGTTCGGGCCCTGGCCGTCGGCCTCCGGGCCGAATCGCGATGGTTCAACGCCGTGAGCGTCGAGGCTTGGCCGGATCAAGTCGAACGCTTGGCCGCCCTCGCCTTCGTCGAGGACCTCAGCCCGGTCCAGGGATTCCGACGGACCGAGGAGCCCCTCTCCCTCGAA
>VGJF01000191.1 GCA_016867585.1 Candidatus Aminicenantota bacterium
GGCGACGAGCAGGGCGATTGTCAGGGCGAGGGCGACGGCGGGAAGGACGGGGCTCGCGGCGGCCATCATGGTCCGCAGCGTCTCGAGGGCATAACCGACGAGCCGGGCGAATATTTCGACGGCCAGGACGAGCATCTTCAGCCCCTTGATCGAGTAATACGCCGCGCCCCGTGCGGCGCCCCAGGCCAGCCCGTTGAGCTGGCCCAGAGCTTGGGCGAGGCTTTGGCCGGCGAGAACGGCGGCCAGGACATATGTCCCTCCGAGGACGAGGACTCCCGCCGCGGCCGCGGCGAGCCAGGCCGCCAAGCCGGGAGGGGCCTTGGCCGGGACCGGCCCCGGGATGGACTCGAGCCGGGACATGACGGCTTCGACGAAGCCGTCCGGGACATCGATCTCGGGGAGCGAGGAGGCGGCTTCGACGACCCGGCGCCTCGTCTCGAAGGCCCCCCGGCAGGCCGGGCAACGGCCCAGATGGCTCTCGACGGAGGCCCGTTCGGCGGGCGGGAGAGCGCCGTCGAGATAGCCGTAAATCCGCTCGGCCGTCAAACAACCCATGGTCACTCCTCGAGCCATCTCCGGAGCATTTCCTTGGCTTGAAAAACCCGGTTCTTGACCGTCCCGACGGGAATCTCCTTGACCTGGGCCATCTCTTCATAGCTCAAGCCGTTGACGTGGCGCCAGACGAACACCTCGCGGAGATGCTCCGGAAGGCGGCCGAGGGACGCCTCGATCCGGCGCCGCAGCTCCTTCATTTCGAGGGCCCGGACGACCGAGGCCTTCTCGTCGGCGAGCTGGAGGCCGCGCCCGCCGTCCTCCCCGTCGTCGAGAGGCCGGTCGATCGAGACGGCGGTCACTTTCTTCTTCCTCCAGACGTCGATGACGTAGTTCGAGGCGATCCGGTAAAGCCAGGTCGCGAAGGCGAATTCGGGGCGATACGAGGCGAGCGATGTGTAGGCCCGGAGAAAGACCTCCTGGCTCGCGTCCAGGGCCTGCTCCCGGTCGGGGACCATCCGGCCCACGTACTGGACCAAGCGCCGCTGGTATTTCCGGACGATCATCTCGAACGCCTTCCGGTCGCCTCCCAAAGCCCGGCGGACGAGCCGCCGGTCTTCCTTGGCGGAGGACTTGTCGTCCTCAGGCATTCATACGGCCTCCGGCCCAAAAAGTTCAACGTTTACGCGGCGGGGCATCGTCGATGATTTCGCAGTCCGGGGGGACGTCTATGATGAAGGCGTTCGGCGGAAGACGGGGGTTCGGCCTCCAACGGAGAAAATCCATCTCGTTCTTGTTCCCCGCCCAGTCGAAAAGGACGGCCTTGCGGAGGAAGAACGTTCGGGCGTCGATTTCGACGAGGATATACGACGTTTCGCCTTCCTTGTCCTTGGGCGTCAGCTTGAGCTGGTGCGACGGCCCGTCCCCGCCGGGAAAGGGGCTGGCTTCCACCTCATAGCGCTCCTCGATGTCCCCCCGTCCCGAGAGAAGGGCGAAAATCTCGGCCCCGGCTTCGTCCTCGGGGATCGTCCGCCGGACAAGCTGGTTGTCGGCCGGAAAATAGGACAGGAGCAGGCCGTTGTCGTAGACATACGTCTTCCGCTCGTCCTTGGGTTCGGTGTATTCCCATCGCATCCGGCCCGGTTTCTGGTAGATGACGCGCCCTTTTTCCCGGTAAGGGGAGGCCAGGTTGGAAGGAAAAAGCGACTGCTCGAAATCCGCCTGGAACGAGGACAAGGCCGAGGCCGCGGCGGCCGCTTTCTTCAGGACCTCGCGGGGTGAGAGGGCCGGCGTCGGCAGGGACATCACGCCGATCAGCAGGCCGATCCCCATGATCCCCGGGGGGGATGAGACCCCCCGGCCCGCGGCCCGCGCCCGTCTCCGGAGAGGACGGCCGGAGGGGAGCCGGACCGGGGTCCTGAGGTCCTCCCCGGCCAACGGCGCGGCGTCCATATCGGGTCCATTATAGCATACGGGTTTGGGCTATAATGGACCCGATGCGCCCGGAGTTTTTCGGTCTCTTCGCCGGCTATCTGGCCCTCGTCCTGGCCGCGGGAATGGCCTTCTCGCGGCGGATGCGGAGTCTCGAGGATTTCTTCCTGGGCGCCCGGCGTTTTCCGGCCGGCCTGATCTACGTCTCCCTGACTTCGTCCTGGTTCGGAGCGACCTCGATCCTCGTCACCGCCGACGAGGCTCTCCGGACCGGGCTGGGGGCGATTTGGATCGTCGGGCTCCCGGCCGTGGCCACGGTCATTCTCCTGGCCGTCGTTTTCGTCCGTCCTCTCCACCGCTTGTCCGTCCTGACCTGGTCCGAACTCGTCGAACTCCGCTACGGCCGGCTGACCCGCCTCCTGACCGCGGTCCTTCTCGGATGGTACATGGCCGTCCTGGCCGCCTCCCAAATGGTCGCCCTGGGCCAGTTCCTCCGGACGTTCCTCGGCCTTCCCTACGCCGGAAGCCTCGTCGCCGGGGCGGTCGTCGTCCTGGCCTATTCGTCTTCGGGAGGCCTGAGGTCGGTCGTCTTCACCGACCTTCTCCAGTTCGTCCTGCTTGTCGCCGGAATGGCCGTCCTCTTCGCCCTGGCGTCCGGCCGGGCTCCGTGGTCCGAAGTCGCCGCCGCCGCGGCCGAATCGCGTCGGCCCGATTATTTCCACCCCTTCGGCAACCTCGGGGAAAACATCCTCATTTTCCTTTCCTTCACCCTGGCCTGGACGATTTCCCCGATCGCCCTGCAGCGAATCCAGGCGGCCCGGACCGCCCGAGCGGCCCGCCGGGGATTGGCCGCGACGGCCGCGACGCTCCTCGTCCTCTATCTTCTCGTCGTCCTGGCCGGCGTCTGGTCGCTTCCGGCTTTCAAGGGCGGCCCCCCCGCCCATCCACTGGTCGCCGAGATCGCCGCCGGGCCGGCGTCGTTTCTCGCCGGCGGGCTCATTTTCGTCGCCGTCCTGGCCGCGATTCTCTCAACGATGGACACGGCCGTCAACGCCGGGGCGCTCGTCTTGACCCGGGACGTGATCGAAAAGACCTTCCCTTCCGCCCGCCGGCGGCCCGTCCTCTGGAGCCGGGCGGCGACGCTGGTCCTCGGCCTGGCGGCCCTGGCCGCGGCCCTCCGGTTCCGGAGCGTTCTTAAAACGCTCGGGCTGTCCTCGGAGATCATGGCCGAAGGCTTTTTCATCCCCGGCTTGGCGATGATTTTCCTGAAGAAGCCCCGTCCCCTGGCCGGCCTTCTGGGGCTCGCCGCCGGCGGCGGGTTCGCCCTGGCCGGATTCTTGGAGGAAATGGGCGCTCTTTCCCTCGGCCTTCCGGCCTGGCCCCGGTCGCTCCCTTACGGTTTAGCCTTGAGCGCGGCCGGATTCATCGTCGGCTCCCTCCTCGGCAAAAAAAAACCGGGGTCCATTGGGGATCCGTCCATTCATGAGGGCGGATAAGGGATGTGTCCCCCTATTGGCCTGTTGAGGTAGAATAGAAGCCGATGACTTTCAAGGACCGTTTCCGCCGGCGGCTGGTCAGCCGGGCCGGCCGGATCCTCATGACGATCTGGATGAGGTCGTGCCGATGGACGGTCCGCGGGGCGGAAAACTACCTGGCCCTCCGGCGGGCGGGCCGTCCCGTCATTTTCCTGATGTGGCACGGGAAAATCTTCACCGCCCCGTATTTTTTCCGCAAGCGGAATTGCGTGCCCCTGGTCAGCCCGTCCCGGGACGGCGAATACATCGCCCGGCTCATGGACGGCTGGGGCTACAAGATCATCCGCGGCTCCGGCTCGCATCCCATGAAGACGGCCTGGCTCGAGATGAAACAGGAGCTCTTGGCCGGGGGAGAGGTCATGATCGTTCCCGACGGACCGAAGGGGCCCGACCGGAAATTCAAGGCCGGGGCGGTCAAGCTGGCCTCGGAAACGGGCGCGGCCCTCGTCCCCTGGTCGGTCACGGCCAAGCCCAAGAAAGTCCTCTCGAGCTGGGACCGGTTCGAAATGTTCTATCCTTTCGCCCGCGTGGCCGCCGTCTACGGGACTCCGGTCGAGGTCCCTCCCGGCTTGACGACCGAGGGTCTCGAGGCCGAGCGCCGCCGGCTGGAGGACATCTTCGTCGCCTTCGACGCCGAGGTCGACCGGCTTTTCGAGGCGAAGGCGGGCGCCTGAGTTTCAGTCCTCGACCTGGACGGCCGTGCCGCTGGCGCTGACCATCAGCATCCCGCCGCCCTGTCCGATCTGGATCGTCTCATAATCGAGGTCGACCCCGACGACGGCGTTCCCGCCGTATTGCCGGGCGTAGGTGATCATCTCCCCGACGGCGATGTCCTTGGCCTTGCGGAGCTCACCCTCGTAGGCGGCCGAACGCCCCCCGACGATGTCCCGGATGCCGGCGAAGAAATCCTTGAAGATGTTGGCCCCGAGGATGGCTTCGCCGCTGACGAGGCCGAGATAGCGGACGATTTTTTTCCCTTCGAGAGTCGGCGTCGTGACGACGATCATGGGATCCTCCTTCCAAGACTATAAGAAAGCCCGAGCCGGGAGTTCAACGGCGTCCGGCGATTCCGCAAGTCAAAAGCTCCCGGTCTGTTGACATTTCCCCGAAAAACGAATAAAACGAAGAGCGTTTTCGAGTGGAGGGAAAAATGCGAAAGACCACCGTTCTGATCCTGGCCTGGGGCCTCACCGTCCTTGCCGCCGTCCGGCCGCTTTCGGCCCAGACCGCGGCCGACCACGTCGCCAAGGGCGACGAATACTACGCCCAGCTCAAGGACGCCCTGGCCCTCGAGGAATACCTGGCCGCGGCGAAGCTCGATCCGAGCCATTACGAAGCCCTTTGGAAGGCCTCCCGATCCCTGGCGGACAACGGCGACCTCGTCGACACGAAGCAGAAGGGGGCCGAGGAGAAGCAGAAGAAGTTCTACCAGGAGGCCGAGGCCTATGCCCGCAAAGCCGTGGCCGTCAATCCGAACGACACCTGGGGTCACTTCCATCTCTCGGCCGCCCTGGGCAAGCACGCCCTCCTCCTCGGCAAAAAAGACCAGATCGCCATGTCCAAGGAAGTCAAGACCGAGATCGAGAAGGCCATCGCCCTCGACGCGTCCAACGACGGGGCCTATCACGCCATGGGCCGCTGGCACCGCCGGATGGCCGAGATCGGAGGGGCCAAGCGCCTGATCGGAGGCCTCCTCTACGGAAGCATCCCCAAGGGGACCTTCGAGGAGTCTGAGCAGAACCTCCGGAAGGCCGTCGAGATCGCTCCCGACTACATCAACCACCGGCTCGAACTCGGCCGAACGTTCGTCGCCCTGGACAAATACAAGGAGGCGGCGGCCGAATTCCAGAAATGCCTGGACCTGCCGGCCGCGACCTCCAAGGACCCGGGCTACAAGGCCGAGGCCCAAAAAGAGCTGGCCGCCATCCAGAAAAAGCTGAGATAGTCATTCCCGCCGGTCGGCCGCGGGAGTATAGAGAACGGCGGCCGTGGCGTTGACGATCCCCCAGCCGTAGTCGTTGTCCGGCGCCCCGCTCCGGCTCGCCGTCTTCATCAGCGCTTCACGGACCTGCCCGGGCGTCCAGTCGGGGTGGGCTTCGAGGAGGAGGGCGACGACGCCGGCGACGAGGGGGGTCGCGTAGGACGTCCCGCTTCCCCATTGGTAGCTCGCGTCCCCTGTTGCCGGAGAGCTGGCGGCGATGAAATTGCGGACCCCGAGCGCGCAGACCTCGGGCTTCGTCCGGCCGTCGGCCGTCGGACCGGGAGAGCTGAAGGAGGAGATCCGGCCGTCGTCGTCGACCGCCCCGACGGCGATGACCTCGGGTCCGTCGGCCGGGGCGATGATGCGTCCCCAGGCCGTCCGGCGGTCGTTGCCGGCGGCGTTGACGACGACGACGCCCAACTCGACCGCCCGGTTGGCGGCCTGGGTCGTCACGGCCGTTCGCCCGTCCATGTCCCGGAACGCATACCAGTCCGTATAGCCCAGGGAGGACGAGACGACGTCGGCTCCGAGCGATTCCGCCCACTCGATCCCGGCGACCCAGTAGTCCTCCTCGACCGGCGTTTCCGAACGCTCGTCCTCGGTTTTCCCGAGGATGAAGTCGGCCCCGAAAGCGGGCCCGATGAGGCGCCCCGGGTCCAGGCCGCCGAGGAGACTCCAGGTCGCCGTGCCGTGGGCGTCGGAATAATCGTTCGGGTCCTGGAGGTTCCGCTGGACATCGCCGTCCTTGAGGACGAAATCCCTTTCGGCGATGACCCGCCCGAAGCGGAAAGCCCGATGGCTCTTCCGGAATCCGACGTCGAGGAGGCAGACCCTCACGCCCCGTCCCGACAACCCGGCCGTGTGGAGCGGCCGGACGTTGATCTGGTCGACCTGCCGGAACGAAGCGCCGTAGAGAGGGCCGCGCGGCCAGGGAAAGGCTTCGAGGGAGAGGGGCTCCTCGGTCCGTCGGAATCCCTGGACCGGGCTGAGGTCCTCGACGAAGGCGAGGGCGGCCAAGCGTTCGACTTGATCCGGCCAAGCCTCGACGCTCACGGCGTTGAACCAGCGCGATTCGGCCCGGAGGCCGGCGGC
>VGJF01000192.1 GCA_016867585.1 Candidatus Aminicenantota bacterium
GACCGTCCGGACATCTTCGAGGATGACGGCCGGAGGAACGGCCCTGACCCGGATTTTCTGGTAATGAAAAGTCGCCTCGATCGCCTTCCTGACCTGGTGCAGGGCGATGTTCCTGAGCGCGACTCCGGCCCCGAGAAGAAGGGCCATCGCCGCGCCGAAGAGGATGAGCGACTTCAGGCGGCGGATGCGCATTTTATGCGGAAAACTCAGTCATGAATATAGCATGAGGCCGACGAAAAGGACAGGCCCGAAGGACGCAGGCCCTCCGAAAAACGTGGCCGTCAGGCCCGGACCTTGGCCCAGTCTCTGAGGAACTTCTCGATTCCGGCGTCGGTCAAGGGGTGGCCGACGAGCTTTTCGATGACCCCGAAGGGGATCGTGCAGATGTCGGCCCCGAGGAGGGCCGCCTCGACGACATGGCGGGGATGGCGGATGCTGGCTACGATGACCTCGGTCGGGAAACGGTAGTTTTCATAGATCCGGACGATCTCCTCGACGAGCCCCATCCCCTCCTCCGATATGTCGTCGAGCCGGCCGATGAAGGGGCTGACGAACCGGGCCCCGGCCTTGGCCGCCAGGAGGGCCTGGGTCGGAGAGAAAACAAGGGTCATGTTCACGCCGATCCCCTCTCCGGCCAGGATTTTCGTGGCCCGGAGACCCTCCAAGGTAATGGGGATCTTGACGACGACGTTCGGAGCCTTCTTGGCCAGCCCGCGGGCCTCGGCGACGATGTCCGGTCCTTGAGCCGAGACGCACTCGAGGCTCACCGGTCCCGGACAGGCCTCGCAGATGGCCCGGACGAGTTCCTCGAAGGGCGCGTTTTCCTTGGCTAGGAGAGACGGATTGGTCGTCACCCCGTCGAGAATTCCCCAGCTCGAAACTTCGCGGATTTCCCTCAGGTTGGCCGTGTCGAGAAAGAATTTCATTTCGGACTCCTCCGGACATCGTTGGACAACGTCCCGATCCCCTCAACCTGGACCTCGACCCGGTCTCCGGCCTCCATCGGACCGACGCCGGCCGGCGTTCCCGTGGCGATGATGTCGCCGGGGAGAAGGGTCATGATGTTCGAAATGAACCGGACAAGGACGGGGACGGGGAAGATGAGATGCCTTGTGTTGGACGATTGCCGAAGCCTCCCGTTGAGGAACGTCTTGATTTCGAGATGCCCCGGGTCGAGGCCGGCGGCGAGGCACGGCCCCACGGCCGCGAACGTGTCGAAGGACTTCGCCCGGGTGAACTGCTTGTCCTTCTCCTGGAGGTCGCGGGCGGTGACGTCGTTGAAGCAGGCATAGCCGAGGATGTAGGGTTCGACCGGCTCGTCCTCTCCGAGGCCCGAGGCCCGGCGCCTGATGACGACGGCCAGCTCTCCCTCGAAATCCACCCGGCGGGACGACGGCGGAAGGACGATCGCCTCCCGGGGGCCGATGACGGCCGTTGAAGGCTTGAGGAAAAGGAGCGGCTCCTCGGGGAGGGGGTTTCCGAGTTCGGCGGCGTGGTCCTTGTAGTTGCGGCCGACGGCCACGATCTTCGTCGGCTCGGCCGGGGCGAGCAACGCCGCCTGGCCGAGGGGGACCGGGGCGCCCTCCAGGACGAAGTCGTCGAAAACGGATCCCCGGACGGGGACAAGAGCGTCCTCCCGGAGGACGCCGTAACGGGGCGCTTTACCGTCCAAATACCTGTAGATCTTCATTCAGGGGTCCTTGATGACCTCGGAGACCGCTTGCGACCGGCCGCTCTCGTTCTTCTCCCGGTCGACGGCGGAGACAGCATATTCGTACCGCCGGCCTTTTTCAACGGCGGCGTCGGCATAGGCGTTTTCGAGCAGAGGCGAAGCGGTCAAGAGGTCGAATTGCGGGCTCCCCTCGGCCCGGCGCCAGATCTTGTAGCCGAGAAAGTCCGGCTCGCGGTTCGGGTTCCAGCTGAGGGTGATGACCTCGAGGCCGGCCAAGGCCGTCAGGTCCGTCGGAACGGCCGGCGGGAAAACGTCCTTGGGAACGACCTCGACGGCTCGGGAATCCGCGCTTTCGACGGCCTCTCCGCCGGCGACGGCCCGGACGAAATAACGGACGGGCTGCCCGAAGACGAAATCCCGGTCGGCGAACGGTGGTCCGGCCAGGGGGGCCTCGTTGAGCTTGTTTTCCGGTCCGGATCCGGAGAGCTTGAAGACGTTGTAGCCCCGGACCTGAGCCGGCGTCGAATGGTCGAAATTTTCGAACGGGGCGTCCCACCGGATCTCGATCCGGTCCTGGAAGACGGCCGCGGCGACGTTGTCGGGAGGCATGGAGACGAGGCGCGGTTTGACCCGGACGGCGTTGGAGAGGTCGGACGTCTTCTTGCGCTTGGCCTCGCGGACGCGGACGGCGAAGATGTATTCGGTTCCGGCCGGGTCCTTGGCCGCCAGCGGAAACCGGTACGAGACGGCCGGGGGCTCGTCCGCCGCGGCCGTCCGGCGGAGGAGGAGCTTGTCCGGCGGGACGGCGGCCACGAGCCTGGCCCGGGCGAGGAATTCCTCGGGCTCGAGGGCCTCCGGCCCGGCCGGCGCATCGGCCGCGGCCGTCGCCAGCCAGATTTCGACCTCGGCGATCGGCCCCAGGGCCCGGCCGTCGATGAAGGCGACGGGGTTCCTCCAGACCAGGACGATCTCCCCCCCGAACTGGCGGCCGACGAGCGTGTCGACCCTTTGGGGGACAAGGACGAGCGGCGGGAGGATGTCGCCGATTTTTCCGCACCCGCCCCCCCCGGCGGCCAAGGCCAGAAGCAACAGGGCGGGCGAGCGTCGGGCCATCAGAGAATGAACCGCTTGAGGTCGGCGTTCTTGACGATGTCCTTGAGAGCCGCGCGGACGTAGGCTCGATCGATTGTGATCGTTTTGGGCTTGATGTGGGGGGCCTTGAACGAGATCTCCTCCATAACCTTTTCCATGATCGTGTGGAGGCGGCGGGCTCCGATATCCTCGGTCTCGCCGTTGACGTCCTCGGCGACCTGGGCGATCTCGTCGATGGCGTCGTCCGTGATGTCGACCGTGAGGCCCTCGGTGGCCATGAGCGCCCGGTACTGCTTGATCAGGGCGTTCTCGGGCTCGGTCAGGATGCGGATGAAGTCGTCCTTGCCGAGAGAGGAGAGCTCGACCCGGATCGGGAACCGGCCCTGGAGCTCGGGAATGAGGTCGGCCGGCTTGGCGACGTTGAAGGCCCCCGCCCCGACGAAGAGGATATGGTCGGTCTTGACCAAGCCGTAGCGGGTGTGGACCGTCGTCCCTTCGACGATCGGCAGGAGGTCGCGCTGGACGCCCTCCCGGCTGACCTCGGGGCCGCGGCCGGACTCCCTCCCGGCGATCTTGTCGAGCTCGTCGAGAAAGACGATTCCGGAGCTCTCGACCCGGCCGATGGCCAGGCGGGCGACCTGGTCCATGTCGACGAGCCGCCGCTCCTCCTCGTCGAGGAGGTGATCGCGGGCCTCGTGGACCTTGACCTTGCGCCTCTTCGTCTTACCGCCGAGGAAGCCGGGGATGATCTCCTGGATCTGGATCCCGATCTCCTCGACCCCGGCGTTGGAGAAAATCTCGAGCGGCGGGCTCATCCGCTCCCTGACTTCGATCTCGACCTGGCGGTCCTCGAGAAGGCCGTCCCGAAGCTGGCGGCGGAGCTTGTCCCGGGTCTCCTGATACCGCTGGATGTCCTCTTCGGGAGAATGATTGTCTTTCCGCCGGAGAGGAGGAAGGAGGAGGTCGAGGAGCTTCTCTTCGGCGTTCATCTCGGCCTTGGCCCTGACCTCCTGGGCTTTCTCCTGCCGGACCATGTCGACGGCCATCCGGACGAGATCGCGGACGATGGATTCAACGTCGCGGCCGACGTAGCCGACTTCGGTGAATTTCGAGGCCTCGATCTTGAGGAACGGCGACGAGGTCAGCTTGGCCAGGCGGCGGGAGATCTCGGTCTTGCCGACGCCGGTCGGGCCGATCATGAGGATGTTCTTCGGGGTGATCTCGTCGGCCAGCTCCGAGGGAACGCGGCGCCGGCGATAGCGGTTGCGGAGGGCGATGGCCACGGCTTTCTTGGCGGCCTTCTGTCCGATGATGTATTTGTCGAGCTCGGCGACGATTTCCTGGGGGGTCAGCTCCGCCTCGAGATCCCGGTCTCTTTCCTTGGGCGCCCCGGACGCTTCGCTCATGCTCTTGGGAAGTTGGATGGCCATCACAACTCCTCGACGATGATCTCGTCGTTTGTGTAGACGCACAAGCCGGCGGCGATGATCAGGGCTTCTCGGGCGATTTCGGAGGCCGAAAGAGCCGTGTGCTTGAGGAGCGCCCTGGCCGCGGCCAGGGCAACCGGCCCGCCCGAGCCGATGGCCAGCAGACCGTCGTCGGGCTCGATGACGTCCCCCGTCCCCGAGATGAGCAGGGAGCTCTCCTTGTCGGCGACGATCATCAAGGCTTGGAGCTGGCGAAGGGCCTTGTCCAGGCGCCAGTCCTTGGCCAGCTCGATGGCCGCCCGGCCGAGGTTGCCCTTGAATTCCTCGAGTTTGCCCTCGAACCGGGCGAAGAGGGCGAAGGCGTCCGAGGTCGACCCGGCGAAGCCGGCCAGGACCCGGTCCTGGTAAAGGCGGCGGATCTTGTTCGCCTTGCGCTTGAAAACGGTCTCGCCCATCGTGACCTGGCCGTCGGCGGCGAGGGCGGCTTTCCCCTCGCGGCGGACGCAGAGGACGGTCGTCGCATGGATCATGGTTTTCTCCGGGACATGGCCTCTCCATGATAAGGGGAAGATTCCCTCCAGTCAATTTCCGGAAAAAATCGATGGACGCGGGCCGAAGAAAAGCGATAAAGTGATCATGAGCGAGACAAAGAAAGGAGGACGGCATGGCCAGAACAATCGACCGACGGACCTTCCTCGAGCGGGGAGCGAAAATCGGAGCGGCGGCGGTCATCGCTCCGAGGGCCCTGGCCCGCCTGGCCCGGCAGACTCCGCCCGCGGCTTCGGCCCCGGTCATCGCCGTCGCCGGGGGGTCGGATTACGCGGCGATGACGGCCAAGGCCGTCGAAGCCTTGGGCGGCATGGGGCGGTTCGTCGACAAAGGGGCGAAAGTCGCCCTCCTGCCCAACGTCCAGAGCCGCCACCCGGGGACATTCACCAAGCCGGAAATCCTGCGGACGGTCATCCGGATGGCGAAAGAGGCCGGCGCGGCCGAGGTCGCCTGCTTGAGCTCCCTGACCCAGCAGCACTGGGACGGAACGGGGCTTTCCCGGGTCTGCCTCGACGAGGGCGCCGCCCTCGTCCTCGTTCCGGCCGACGAGACCCATTACCAGACGGTGGCCTTGCCCGAGGGCCGAGGCGTTCGCGAAGCCAAGCTGATGGCCGCGTTCTTCGCCTACGACGCGTTCATCAACCTGCCGATCACCAAGGACCACGCCGGCAACAAGTTCACCGGGACGATGAAGAACCTCATGGGGCTGAACTCGCGTCCGGCCAATCGGGCCTTCCACAAACCCGGTTGGACGACGGACCCCGCCGACATCGAGTATCTCGAAACGTGCATCGTCGATCTCAACTTCGCCGCCCGGCCCGCCCTGAACATCGTCGATGCGACCGAAATCATCAAAACAAACGGACCGATGGGGCCGGGAGAACTCCTCAAGCCGATGAAAATCGTCGCCGGGACCGACCGGGTCGCGATCGACGCCTACTGCGCCGGCCTGCTCGGCTTCCGGCCGGAAGAGATCATCGCCATCCGCTTGGCCGCGGAGAGAAAATTGGGCGAGATCGATCTCGGGAAAGTCAGAATCGAAGAGGTCAAAGCCTGAGGCCCCAGACGGGAAGCGCCATGATACGGCCGGGCCGCTTAATCCCAGCCCTGGCCTTGTCCTTGGCCCTCGTCGGCTGCCGTTCGGAGGGGGGAAGCGCCCCGGCGGCGGCGGGTGATGTGCCGCCCGGCCTGGCGGCCCTCGTGCCGAAAGCCGGGGAAATCCCCGACTGGACCCCGACCGGCGGGGCCCAGCATTTTCAGGGCGAAGACCTGTTCATATACATCAACGGCGGGGCGGAAATCTACCAGGAATACGGTTTTCGGCAGGTCATCGCCCAGGATTTCGTCGGGCCCGGAGGCCGGACGGCCGCCCTCGAAATTTTCGAGATGTCGGACTCCGGGGCGGCCTTCGGGATGTTCACCTTCAAATCGAGCGGAAAGGGCCGTCCGGCCGGGATCGGACAGGACTCCGAACTCGAGGATTACTACCTGAATTTCTGGAAAGGGCGATACCTCGTCACGGTGACGGGAAGCGAGGAGAGCCCGGAGGCCCTGGCCGGCGTCCTGGACATCGGCCGGGCGGCCGGCGATAAAATCGCGGAAACCGGCCTCAGGCCGGACTGGGCCTCCCTCCTCCCTCCCGAATGGGCCGGCCCTCGACTGAAGTACCTCCGGGGAGCTCTCGGCCTCTTCAACATCCATCCGTTCTTCCCTCGGGACGTCTTCAAGTTTCGGGAAGCCGCCGTCGGAGGGGACGGCGCCGCACGCGTGTTCATG
>VGJF01000193.1 GCA_016867585.1 Candidatus Aminicenantota bacterium
TCAACCATCCCTGCCGGACCGAGGCCGAGGTCGAGCGGGCGGGGCGCGAGATCATGGGCCGGCTGGCGACCCTCTACCTCATCATCAAGCGGGGCGAACAGGGGATGTCGATCTTCGAGCGGGGCAAGACGCCCGTCCACATTCCGACGATCGCCCGTGAGGTCTTCGACGTCACCGGGGCCGGCGACACCGTCCTCGCCGCGGCCGCCCTAGCCCTCCTGGCCGGGCTGACGATCCGGGAGGCGGCCGTTTTGGCCAACGCCGCGGCCGGGGTCGTCGTCGGCAAGCTCGGTACGGCCGTTTGTTCGCCCGACGAGCTCCTGGCCTCCCTGAGGCGGATTATTTGATATAATACGGAACTTAAAATGTGCGGCGTCATCGGCCTGTGGTCCAACGGTCCGGTCTTTCGCGACCTCTACCAGGGGCTTCTGGCCGTCCAGCACCGGGGCCAGGACGCGGCCGGGATCATCACCTACGACGGCCGCTTCCACACCAAAAAGGGCAACGGCCTCGTCCGCGACATCTTCACCGCCGAACACGCCGACCGGCTCCGGGGACAGGTCGGGATCGGCCACACCCGCTATCCGACGATCGGGGGGGGGCGGGGGGAGGACGCCCAGCCGTTCCAGATCAACGCCCCCTTCGGGATCATCATGGCCCACAACGGCAACGTCGTCAATTTCGCCGCGCTCAAGCGCCAGCTGTTCGAGAGGAGCCACCGCCTCCTCAACTCGGACAACGACGTCGAGGCCATCCTCAACGTCTTCGCCCAGGAGGTCGAGGGCCAGGGCGTCCGGACCCTCCGGCCGGCGAACGTCTTCGCGGCCGTCGAGGGCGTTTTCAAGAAGGTCGCCGGGAGCTACTCCGTCGTCGCCTACATCGCCGAGCAGGGCCTCCTCGCCTTCCGCGACCCCTACGGGATCAAGCCCCTGACCTGGGGCGTCCGGCGCGACGGGATCGTCCCCTCCTACGCCGCGGCCAGCGAGAGCGTCTCCCTGAACCTCATGAACTTCGGCGAGATCCGGGACATCCCGCCCGGGTCGGCGATGTTCATCGACCGGAACCGGAAGGTCCACCTCCGGCGGATCGTCCGACGCCCCCACTCCCCGTGCCTCTTCGAATGGGTTTACTTCGCCCGGCCGGACTCGGTGATCGACGGGGTCAACGTCTACCGCTGCCGGATTCACCTCGGCCGGCTCCTGGCCGAGGAAATCCGCAGGCAGGACCTTCCGATCGACGTCGTCGTCCCCGTTCCGGACTCGGCCCGCGACGCGGCCATCGAGATCGCCCGCAAGCTCGACCTCGAATACCGGGAGGCCCTCGTCAAGAACCGCTACATCGGCCGGACCTTCATCATGCCGGCCGAGAACGCCCGGCGGACCTCGGTCCGCGACAAGCTCAATCCCATCGCCGACGAATTCAAGGGCAAGAACGTCCTTCTCGTCGACGACAGCATCGTCCGGGGCAACACCTCGCGGGCGATCGTCGAGATGGTTCGGGACTGCGGCGCCAAGCGCGTCTACGTCGCCGTCTATTCGCCGCCCCTCCGCCATCCCTGCGTCTACGGGATCGACATGCAGACCCGGACGGAGTTCGTCGCCCGCGACCGGGACGCCGCGGCCGTGGCCAGGAGGATTGGGGCCGACAAAGTCATCTACCAGACCCTCGAGGCCCTCAAGAAGGCCGTCCGGACGGAAAACGAGAGCCTCCGGAGCTTCTGCGGGGCCTGCTTCGACGGGAAGTACGTCACCGAAGACGTCACGGACGAGATGCTTCGGGAAATCGAGGAAGAGCGAAAGCACAGCCGGCACGAGCAGCTCGAGCTGAACATATGAGCGGGGACATAGACGCTAATTCTCTTGAATTAGGTATGTGTCCCCGTTTTTTATAAGGAGAGCATGCATGAACGTCCTGATCACCGGCATCACCGGCTTCGCCGGCAGCCACCTCGCCGATTACCTTCTGGCCCATCATCCTGGCGTCCGCGTCCACGGGCTCGTCCGCTGGCGGAGCCGGATGGACAACGTCGCCCATCTCCAGGGGAAGATCCATCTCCACGAGGCCGACCTCAAGGACATCGTCTCCCTCAAGAAAGCCCTGGCCGAGGCCAAGCCCGACCGGATTTTCCATTTGGCCGCCCAGAGCTTCGTCCCCTCCTCCTGGAAGCTCCCGGCCGAGACGTTCATGATCAACGCGGTCGGCGAGGTGAATTTGTTCGAAGCCGTCCTGGCCCTGGGCCTAGACCCCCGGATCCAAGTCGCCGGGTCGAGCGAGGAGTACGGCCACGTCAATCCGGACGAGGTCCCGATGAAGGAGACCAATCCCCTTCGGCCGCTCAGCCCCTACGCCGTCAGCAAGGTCGCCCAGGACCTCCTGGCCTACCAGTACTGGAAAAGCTACGGCCTCAAGACGGTCAGGACCCGGGGATTCAACCACACCGGGCCCCGCCGGGGCGAGGTCTTCGTGACCTCGAATTTCGCCCGCCAGATCGCCGAGGTCGAGAAAAGCCGGAAAGAGCCCGTCATTTTCGTCGGGAACCTCGAGGCCAAGCGCGACTTCACCGACGTCCGGGACATCGTCCGGGCCTATTGGCTGGCCCTCGAGAAGGGCGAGCCGGGCGATGTCTACAACATCGGCTCGGGCCGGACGATTTCCATGCGGGAGATGCTCGACCTGCTCCTCTCGATGAGCAAGGTCAAGGTCGAGGTCCGGGTCGACCCCGAGCGCCTGAGGCCCTCGGATGTGCCCATCCTCCTGGCCGACCCGGCCAAGTTCCGGGCCCAGACCGGCTGGGCGCCCGAGATCCCCCTCGAGAAGACCTTCGCCGACCTTCTCGATTACTGGCGGGCCCGCGTCTAGGCGGATCGAAGAAGGCGGCCGTGAAAAAAATCCTCGTCACCGGGGCGACGGGCTTCGTCGGCCGCCATCTCGTCGAATACTTTCGGCGCACTGACGGCCGGGCCTCCGGGCGGGGAGCCGGTTTTCGCCTCTTCGGAACGTGCTTTCCCGAGCACCCCGAACATTGTCTCGAGATGAGGACGGATTCGCCCTTTCTCGAGCTCGTCCATCTCGACCTCCGGGATGCCGAGGCCGTCGAACGACTCGTCAAACTCACCGCGCCGGATTGGGTCTTTCACCTGGCGGCCATTTCCCAGGTCCGCGTCTCATGGGAGATGCGGCGGGAAACTTTCGACGCCAACCTCCTCGGGACGCTCAACCTTTTCGAGGCCCTGCGCCGGCGCGCCCCCAAGGCCCGCGTCCTCTTCATCAGCTCTTCGGACGTCTACGGCGGGCTGCGGGGGTCCCGGCGGGCCCACAGGGAAGAGGACCGGCCCGAAGTCGTCAATCCCTACGCCTTCACCAAGGTCGGGGGTGAGCTCCTGGCCGAATTCTACGCCTCCATCGAGAAGCTGCCGGTCGTCATCGCCCGCCCGTTTCCCCACACCGGGCCGGGACAGACGGCGGATTTCGTCTTCGCCGACTGGGCCCGCCAGATCGCGGCTGCCGAAGCCTCGAAGGAAAAAGAAACCATACTGCGAGTCGGGAATCTTTCGATCCGCCGCGACTACTCGGACGTCCGGGACGTCGTCCGGGCCTACGCCCTTCTCATCAAGAAAGGGCGGCCGGGGGCCATCTTCAACGTCTGTTCCGGAAAAGCGCCTGCGCTCGGGGAAGCTCTTCGGAAGCTCGCTGCGCTGTCCTCCGTCAAGGTCCGGGTCGAAATCGACCGGACGAGATTC
The DNA here is from genome assembly GCA_016867585.1 of Candidatus Aminicenantota bacterium. GTDB lineage: Bacteria > Acidobacteriota > Aminicenantia > Aminicenantales > UBA4085 > JAAZPG01. The sequence continues at coordinate 3,741 of VGJF01000193.1, forward strand.
CGAAAAACCGATATTCCCTATCTCACCGGGACAAATGCCAAGCTGCGCCATGAGACCGGCTGGGCCCCGCGCTATGCTCTCGAGCGAACCCTGGAGGATTTGCTGAACGATTGGCGAGCGAGGATCGGCCGGGAGCCGGCCGAGGCCAAAGCCGGGGTCCATGTCCCGACGCCGGCCGCCCCCGGCCGGCCGACCGTCGTCGTCACCGGCGGGGCGGGATACATCGGATCGCTCCTCGTCGGGGAGCTTCTCCGCCTCGGCCGGCGGGTCGTCGTCCTGGACAAGCTGCTTTTCGGCGGGGAGTCGCTTCTCGCCTACCTCAGCCACCCGAATTTCTCCTTCCACAAGGTCGACGTCTGCGACGAGGCCGCCGTCGCCCCCCACCTCGGCGAGGCCGAGGCCGTCGTCCATTTGGCGGCGATCGTCGGCTATCCGGCCTGCGCCAAGGCCGGCAAAGAGGCGTCCTTCGCCTGCAACCTGGAGGCCGCCCGGACCGTCTTCGAGCTGGCCGAGGCGGCCGGCGCCCGCCGGTTCGTCTTCTCCTCGACGTACAGCAACTACGGGATCGCCGCCGACGGAGAGCCGGTCACCGAGGACTCCCCCCTCTTTCCCCAGTCCGTCTACGCCGAGACGAAGATCGCCGCCGAGCGATACCTTCTCGACCGGGCGGCGCGATCCTCCTGCGCCCCCGTCGTCTACCGCTTCGCCACCCTCTTCGGCCCGTCGCCCCGGACGCGGTTCGACCTCATCATCAACCAGTTCGTCTGGGAGGCCCTGACGACCGGCCGCCTCCTCGTCTACCAGCCCCGCTTCAAGCGGTCCTTCGTCCATGTCCGGGACGTCGTCCGGGCCGTCCTCGTCGCCTTGGACGCGCCCGAGGCCAAGGTCCGAGGCCGGGTCTTCAACGTCGGCTTGAACGACGGCAACTTCACCAAGGAGGCCGTCGTCGGCCTCATCCGGAAATACGTCCCCGAAGTCGAGGTCGAAACCAAGGACCTGAGCTTCGACGGGGACATGCGCGACGTGGCCGTCTCGTTCGACCGGATCGAGCGAGAGCTCGGCTGGACGGCCCGGATCTCGGTCGAGGAGGGGATTCGCGAGCTCGTCGAGGCCGTCCGCTCCGGCCTCCTCGTCAAAGCCCCCAACGGCGGCCTCCTCTCCGTCAACGCCTCGGGCGACTAAGTCATCTTCTCGAACGGGTCCTGTCTGGGCTCGTCCCCTTTCCGTCCTCGCTCCACCGGCTTTCGAGGACGCTGACATGTTTCTGGGGCCCTCCCTTTTCAGAGGGAGGGAAGGGAGGGTGAGTATGAATAGGGGCAAATTCTTGGGAGCGTCCTCGTTTGTCTTGTAGGGCCCTTTCGCTGCGGGCGGGAAGGGGACTTCGCCCGCCGCCCATTCGCTTCGCGGACTAATCTCTGAAATACGAACCTTCACGACGATGCTGGGTTCGAAAAGCCCAGGCGCTCGGACGGTTACCGCCGGAGCGTCATGAGGAAACCCCGCCGGTGCGCTTCGAGTTGCGAGGGAAGCCCCTCTTGGGGCCGCGAGGATGTCTGAGCATCGCGAGGTATACGATGAGAGGGAAATGAGGGCTAAGGTCAAATTGTTGCGAAGAGTCTCGTGTGCGCAGTTCCGCAGCGCCGAAGCAAATCGGGAAGCGCGCAAGCGGATAGGTTTCCGATCTGGAGCGGAGGCGGTAACCGTCCGAGCGCCTTGGGCTTTACGAGCGGTCTTTGTAGTACGAGGCGTAAAAGGCCTGGAAGTCGGCGCTTTTCTCCTTGATCTTGCGCCACCAGGCCTCGTTGTCGACGTACCAGCGGACCGTCCGCTCCAGCCCCTCCTCGAAGCCGACCTCGGGCTTCCAGCCGAGGGCCCGGATTTTCCGGCAGTGGAGGGCGTAGCGGCGGTCATGGCCGAGCCGGTCGGGGACGAACTTGATCAGGTCGCGGCTCTTGCCCAGGAGCTTGACGATCCGGCGGGCGACCTCGATGTTCGTCCGCTCGTCGTTGGCCCCGATGTTGTAGGCCTCGCCGAAGACGCCTTTCCGGGCGACGATCTCGACCGCCCGGCAGTTGTCCTCGACGAACAGCCAATCGCGGACGTTCCGCCCTTTGCCGTAAAGGGGGAGGCTTTTCCCCTCCATGGCGTTCGTCGTGAAGAGGGGGATGAACTTCTCGGGATACTGGTGCGGCCCGTAGTTGTTGCTCGGCCGGACGATGAGGACGGGCGAGCCGTAAGTCACCGCGTAGGCGTGGGCCAGGCGGTCGGCCCCGGCCTTGCTCGCCGCGTAGGGCGAGGAGGGGTTGATCGGGTCGGCCTCCTTGAAAAACCCCTCGTCCCGGCTGCCGTAGACCTCGTCGGTCGAGACCTGGACGAAGAACTCGACCTGGTTCGAGCGCCGGAGGGCCTCGAGGAGCACCCACGTCCCGAAAACGTCGGTCAGGACGAACTCGCCGGCGTCGACGATCGACCGGTCGACGTGGGTCTCGGCGGCGAAATGGAAGACGCCCTGGACGCGCTCGAAGATTCCGGCGACGAGCTTCGCCTCGCGGATGTCGCCGCGGATGAACTCGTGGCGGCTGTCGCAGGCCAGGTCGGCGAGGTTGTCGAGGTTTCCGGCGTAGGTCAGCTTGTCGAGGTTGACGACCCGGATCTCCGGGTACCGGTCGAGGAGGAGGTGGACGAACCGGCTGCCGATGAACCCCGCCCCGCCCGTGACCAGGACCGTCTTCCCCT
>VGJF01000194.1 GCA_016867585.1 Candidatus Aminicenantota bacterium
CCGACCCCGATCTCGATGAAGAGGATGCCGAAGTGGCGGTTCCAAGCCGCCTCGCCGGTCAGGGGAAGGGCGGCGTAGTCGAGGAAGTTCCCGCCGAAGAGCATGGCCGCGAATCCCGTCCCCCAGAAGATGAGGACGCCGACCAAGCCGAGGGGCATCGCCCAGGCGCGGCGGAACTGGAGCTGGGCGAGGTCGCTGCCGGCGGCGAGGCGGATGAGGATGACGGCCGCGGCGAGCATCGTCCCGCCCTGGAAGCCCCCCCCGGGGCTGTAGTGGCCGTGGAAGATGACGTAGAGGGCGAAGAGCATGATGAAGGGAGAGACGACCCGGGCGATCAGCCGGATGATGATGTCATCCTCATTGCGGATCATCGCGCCTCCTCGTCCGGCGGAGGATGAGGCAGCAGACGAGCCCCGCCGCCAGGATGACCGTCTCCTCCCCCAAGGTGTCGTAGCTCCGGTAGTCGGCCAGGATGACCGTGACCATGTTCTCCGTGGCCGCGTCCCGCTCGGCGTTGGCGATGTAATAGGCCGGGGCGTTGGGCGTCCCGGCCGGGCTCAGCGGTCCGTGGAGGGCGGCCGAGGCGTCTCCCCGGTTCGGGAGGCCGGTCGAGCCGTAGACGAGGAGGGCGGCGAAGGCGGCCAGGGCGGCGTAGGCCGGGACCTTGTCTTTCATCTCAGTCCCGGCTCCTTCGGGCCGTCCGGAAAACCGTGACGATGAACAGGACCCCGCTCACCCCTCCGCCGACGACGGCCTCGGTGAACCCGACGTCGACCGCCCCCATGGCCACGTAGAGGAGAGCCGAGACGAAGCTGAAGACGCCCAGGCTGACGACGGCGGCCAGAAGGTTGCGGATCTCCAGGGCCAGGACGGCCAGGACGATGAGAAAGACGAAGAGGACGATCTCGAGCTCCCAATGCATCAGTCGTCCTCCTTGAGCTCGAGGAGGTCGTCGAGGGCGCAGGCGTCGATGTCGGTCGGGCAGCCCCGGGGTCCGGGGGGATCTTTCTTGAACCACGGCTTGAGGCCCGCCCGGTAGGCGGCCTTGGTCAGGGCGTGGGTCGCCGTCGGGCTGGTCAGGGCGACGAAATAGAGGAGGAGAAGGAGCTTGAGGCTGTTGAGGGAGATGCCTTCGTGGACGAGGAGGCCGAACGTCGTCAGCATGACCCCCAGGGTGTCGCTCTTGCCGGTCGCGTGGGCCCGGGCGTAGAAATCGGGCAGACGGACGAGGCCGATGCTCCCGATGAGGAGAAAAAACGCCCCGGCGCTGACGATGATGTTGCCGAGGACGAAGTTCCAGTTCATTCCCGCCTCCGCGGTCCGGAGGTCGTCAGGTACTTGGCCACGGCGATCGTCCCGATGAAGTTCAGGACGGCGTAGGCCAGGGTGATGTCGATGAACATGTCGAGGCGGTTGAAGACGAGGCCGATGACGATGATGAGGACCATCGTCTTCGTCCCGATCGCCCCGGCCCCCAGCATCCGGTCGAACAGCGTCGGGCCGCGGAGGACCCGGTAGAGGGGGATGAAGATGATGACCGCCAGGACGACCCCGAGATAGATGTAGTACTTGTCCATCAGAGCTCTCCGGCCGAGCGGATGACGCGGAGGTCGGAGACGACCGGGCCCGGAGTCTTTTCGAACAGGGCCGCGACCTTGCGGGGCATGTTTTCCTCGACAATCCCCGAAGCCGAGACGTCCATCAGGGCGTGGACGATGTATTCGCCGTCGTTGAGCTCGAGGGTGATCGTCCCGGGGGTCAAGGTGATCGAATTGGCCAGAAAAACCCGGGCCAGGTCGTTGGGGTAGCGGGTTTTGAACTTGACGATCGAGGGATCGATCGGCATCCGGGGATGGAGGACGACCTGGGCGACCTGGAGCGAGGCTAGGACGATCTGCCAGATGAGCCAGGGGATATAGAGGAGGACCCGGCCGAGGCGGATCGGGGCGTAGCCGTAGGCGTTCTCGAGGAGAAAGAAATACTTGTTGAAGCGGGCGTTGAGGAGGACGACCGCGGCCGACGAGACGATGCCCATGGAGACGTGGAAAAGGTCGAAATGGCCGCTCATGAGCAGCCAGAAGGCCAGGAGGAGGATGAAGAGGACGGCCATGTTGAGGGCGTGGGCGCGGGACAACTTGCTCATCGGCGAACCGTCGGGGAAGAAGAACAGATATACCAAATTGCTTCCGGGAAAGTCAAAACGGAGCGGAGGCTTTTATCGGGCGCCTGGGAGATCGTTCCCGGGGACATCATCTCGACGACGATCGGCTCCGTCATCCTCTCTCTATTGCATCAAGAAATGAGACGGGCGGCATGGCCAGCCGCTTGACGTCCAAATGCAGCCGCTTATATTATATCGATCAGCCGAGGAAATATCGGCTTGATTGGCGCGAAAATGATGAGCAAAGCGATCTTCCGCGTGTCCCACCCGATTATGACCCGCCGATCCATGGAAAAAAATCATGCCATCATCGGCCGGATCATGGAAGATGAGCGATTTGACGATATTGATGAAGCGAATCAATTTTTGCAGAAAATCCTGGTTGGGGGAAAGGTCCCCGATCTGCTCCCTCGAACGCCGGCGGAGGAGGCGCAATACCTTGTCTATGACGCCTGGGGCGAGCCTTCCCAAAAGAAAAGGATTCGAATGGCCCGCCGCGCCTTGGAAATTTCAAAGGATTGCGCGGACGCCTACGTTCTCTTAGCCGAGGAAACGGCCGATTCCCTTCAGGAAGAGAAGGCGCTCTATGAGGCTGGAGTTCTCGCGGGAGAAAATGCGTTGGGGGCTAGAACATTTCAAGAAAAGGCAGGTCATTTCTGGTCGGCCCTCGAAACCCGGCCCTATATGCGAGCCCGGGCTGGATTAGCCGGCTGTTTGTGGTATTTGGGCCGGAGGGAGGCGGCCATTTCGCATTATTTCGACATGATCCGGTTGAATCCCGACGATAACCAGGGACTCCGCTATCCGTTGTTGAATCACTTGCTTGAAGAAGGCCGAGATCGGGAGGCGCGGGAATTGCTGGATCGATATCCGGAAGACCCGTCGGCCCATTGGCGCTTTTCAAAAGCGCTTTTGAAATTCAAGCGAGAGGGATCGAATTCCAAGACGGATTCGCGCCTCCGAAAAGCCCTGGTCTACAACCGTTTTGTCCCTCCGTATTTGCTCGGCCTTCGGAAATTGCCGAAAAAACTGCCGGAAGGCGTTGGCTTTGGAGACGAAGCCGAGGCGATGGAATATGTCGGAGCGGCTCTTCGAATTTGGCATCAGACGGACGGCGCGATCGAATGGCTGGCCGCCGTAACGCGGGAAACGGCGTTTCCCGACGAAGCCTGATGCTCTTGGGTTGATCGCGGGATCGCGGCGGGTTTGTGCCCCGCCCGGAAATCTGGTATGAAGGAGAATCCGCGGGGCCGCCGACGCCGGCGCGCTCCGGCCGGGAGGAGGTTGGGTCGTGAGAAAATCCCTCTTCTTTTGGATTGTAGGCGTTCTGGCCGCGGGAGGCGTCGCGATCGGCTCCGCCTGCAAGAAATCCCCGCCACCGAAAGAATCCGGCCCCGCCGCTCCGGAACCCGCGAAAGGAGCCGCCCCCATGGATATCCAGAGAGAGCCGTTCGGCGCCCTCGCCGACGGGACCCCCGTCGAGGCTTTTCTCCTGACGAACGCCCGCGGCCTCAAGGCCAAGCTCATGACCTACGGGGCGACGCTCGTCTCGCTCGAACTGCCCGACCGGACCGGCGTGTTCGCCGACTGCGTCCTGGGCTACGAGACGCTCGACGGCTATCTCAGGAGCAGCCCTTACTTCGGCTCGATCGTCGGCCGTTACGGCAACCGGATCGCCCAAGGCCGGTTCGTCCTCGACGGGAAGGTCTACACCCTGGCCCGGAACAACGGCGAGAATCACCTCCACGGCGGGATCCGGGGATTCGACAAGGTCGTCTGGGCGGCCGAGCCGTTTAAAGCGGAGGACGGCGCGGGGATCAAGTTCACCTACCTGAGCCGCGATGGCGAGGAGGGGTATCCCGGGAACCTGACGGTCGCCGTGACATATGTCCTGACGGACGAGGATGAGCTGCGGATCGACTACGAGGCGACGACGGACAAGGCGACCGTCGTCAACCTGACCCACCACAGCTACTGGAATTTCGCCGGGGGGGTCCGTGACATCCTCGGCCACGAGCTGACGCTGGCCGCCGACCGCTTCACCCCGGTCGACGAGGGGCTGATCCCGACGGGCGAGCTCGCCCCGGTCGCCGGGACGGCGATGGACTTCACCGCGCCGGCCCTCATCGGCGCGCGGATCGCGGAGGTCAAGGGCGGCTACGACCACAATTATGTCCTCAAGAGCGGAGGCGGGGCGATGGCCCTCGCCGCGCGCGTCTATGAGCCGGGAAGCGGCCGGGTCATGGAGATTGCGACCGACCAGCCGGGAATTCAGTTCTATTCAGGCAATTTCCTGGACGGGACGATCACGGGAAAGGCGGGACAGGCGTACGGCAAGCACTGGGGCTTCTGCCTCGAGACCCAGCATTTCCCCGATTCGCCCAACAAGCCGGACTTCCCGACGACCGTCCTCACCCCGGGCCGGATCTACAAGACCCGGACGGTTCACAAATTCTTGGTGAAATAAACGGGGACATGATCGAAATTCTCTTGAATTTCGTTCGCGTCCCCCATCTTTTTTAAAGATCGCAGAGGAGAAACCATGAGATCAAAGCTCAAGTTCGTCATCGCCGCCGGATGGGTCCTCATCGCCGCCGGCTTCGCCGCCGCCCAGGACCGGCTGAAGACCTACCCCGGGTATGAACAGTACCAGAAGATGAGCAAGGAGATGCAGGGGGCCTTCCGAAGCGGAGCCCTCCAAGTCCGGTGGGCCGAGGACGGAAAAACTTTCGAGTACACACGCGAGGGGAAAACCTACAAGTACGACGTCGCCAAGAAACAGGCCGTCGAGACGGGCGCCGCCGCTCCTCCGCAGAAACCCGAGGGGATGCGCCGCGGCGGGGGGCCGGCGCGCGGCCGGCAGTTCACCGAGGCCGTTTCGCCCGATAAAAAAACCAAGGCCTTCTACCGCGACCGGAACCTCTGGCTGGCCGACGCCGACGGCAAGAACGAGTTCGCCGTGACCACGGACGGGAACGCCAAGGATCGGACGAAATACGGGACGGCGAGCTGGGTCTACGGCGAGGAGCTCAACCAGAACACGGCCATGTGGTGGTCGCCCGATTCGACCAAGGTCGCCTACTACCGCTTCGACGAGAGCCAGGTCCCCGACTACATCCTCCAGATGGACCAGACGAAGCTCTACACCACGGCCGACATCGAGGCCTATCCCAAGGCCGGCGAGCCGAATCCCGTGGCCGAAATCTTCGTCTACGACCTGGCCGCCAAGCGATCGGTCCAGGTCGACGTCCGGGACGGCAAGCCCTTCTCGAACGACGTCGTCGGCCACTACGCCTACCGCGTCTCCTGGACGGCCGACGGCGGGGAGCTCCTCTTCAACCGGACCAACCGGCGCCAGAACATCCTCGAGTTCGTCGCCGCCGACCCGGCGACCGGGAAATGCCGGGTCATCATCCGCGAGGAGTGGCCGACGGGCTGGATCGAGAACTCGCCCCCCATGACCTGGCTCGCGGACAACAAGCGTTTCATCTGGACGTCCGAGCGGACGGGCTTCCGCAATTTCTATCTCTACGATATCAGCGGGAAGCTCCTCGCTCCCTTGACCCGCCATCCCTTCGAGGTGGCCAACATCGTCAAGGTCGACGAAAAAGCCAAGGTCGTCTACTACATGGCCCGCGACGGCGACAACGTGATGAAAATGCAGCTCCACCGCGTCGGACTGGACGGGAAGGGCGACGTCCGCCTGACCGATCCGGCGTTCAACCACGGCGTCCAGCTCTCGCCCGACGGGAAATATTTCGTCGACGTGGCCCAGACCCACGACATTCCGCCGACCTCCCGGCTTCTCGACGCCAAGGGAAAGATCGTGGCGGAGCTCGCGACGAGCGACCTCACGAAGTTTGACCAGCTCGGGCTGAAGAAGGCGGAGCTCTTCAAGTTCAAGGCCGCCGACGGGACGACCGACCTTTACGGCATCCTCCAGTTCCCCTCGAATTTCGACCCGTCCAAGAAATATCCCCTTCTCGTCAGCGTCTACGCCGGACCCGGCTGGAGCGGGGCGCGGGAGTCGTTCATGCCTTCCAACCCGACCTGCGAGTACGGTTTTCTCGTCGCTTCGTTCGACTTCCGCGGCTCGTCGGGCCGGGGGAGGCGGGCCATGGACTCGATCTACCTCAAGCTCGGGGTCGTCGAGATGGACGACCAGGCCGCCGGGGTGAAATCGCTCTATGACCGGCCGTACTTCGACAAGACCCGGGTCGGCGT
>VGJF01000195.1 GCA_016867585.1 Candidatus Aminicenantota bacterium
CTGGAACGGCATCGTACAGGACAATCTCGTGAGTATCCGGTCCGGAAGCGCGAACCGTACCGTTGAGATCTTGACGCGGTACTTCAAGAAGCTCGGCCGCGCCATGGGCGAATGTCGGCGGGATATGGCTCATCAACTTTTCCACGACTCTTGATGACGTCCGTCAGATGAGCGTCCGTGGCACCATACTTCTCGAGAAGGAAGTAGAGAAGACAATCAGACGGACCGCAAAATTTTCCAGTAGAGGGACGCTCGGCGACAATCATCAGAGGGCCAGGGCCGAGGAATCCCTTAACTCGTCCATGTTCGGGAAAGAGCCACGGGTCTGGAATATCCGCGACGATCTCCTTCTGCAGTTTCTCGAGAGCCTGAATCTTCAACGCCAAGTCCATTACCTGCGCCCTAACGCTCCGCATAACCGGCTGGCAATGGAGCGCAGCGGAATTGCCAGTCCGAGTTGATGCGGTTATTAGGCATCTAAACTCATGATTCAAATTCACCACGAGGTAACCCAGACTGGCGGATGATGGATTGAAGCGTTCCGATTCTGATTTCGTTATAATTTGGGACAGGAACCGTTATGGTACCCTGGGAAAGCTTCTTTTGCATGACGATATGGCTACCTCGTCGACGCACCTCGAAGAAGCCATGCCTTGAAAGAATGGAGCACACCTCTTTACCAGAGAGAATTCGAAGCCTACCCAAATGCCACCTCGACTTGGGTTACGAAAATCTCGCCGTGAAGACGTTGGTTAATCTCTTCGGGTGATGCTGTTTCAAAGAAGAGTTCCAATGCTTCTCGAAGATTGTCTCGAGCTTCTTCAATACTACCCCCTTGGCTCGCAATATCTAACTCCGGGCATAAAGACACGTACCCATCACCTTCACGTTCAATAATGGCTGTAAGTTTCATTGATTGCCTCCTGTTTTACCGAATCTACTCCTCAAACAATATTAACACGGATTTTTCCATTTCCCGGTCTATATCTGTGTTGGTCGTATTCCCATCGGCTGTATTTGGGACAATGGCAAAAGATTGGAATTGGACATGTTTAATTTGGGCTCTTGGGTTGTCATCAAGAACCCTAATTTAGAGGTTATTTGTTTTTCGCATGCGTACGGTTTTGCTTGCTGGAGAGAAACGATTTAACACCAACGGCAAGTTGAATTGAGCGCAATTTTCCCATTGGTTATATTCAAGCATATCAGGGACTTGTCGTCAACTCAAAGAGGAATTTCCTAGGAATCGCGGAGGTTGTTTTTTGGGGGGATTGGGTGGGATTTAGCGGAGGTTGAAATAGCGAGAACGCGGCACTGAATTTGCAGGGGAAGGGGGCATGGAAAACGAGCGGGCGGCGGGGCCATCCCAGCCGAGCGGATTCTCTCCCGGCGGCACACGGGATTTTCGGTCCATAGCCGGGTCCGGGCCAGGACGAAGCCGGAGGCCGAGCGGGTCGGGAAATACATGACCCGGCCGGTTCTCTCGCTAGAATGGTTGCCGATCCCCCGGTCGAATATTTTCCGTGATCGTTCCCGAGCCCGGAGGGGGAGGTCTATCCGAATTCCGCCCAACTGTCGCCGCCAGCCTGTCTTGGACCGGCCCCCCCCATCGTCCAGCCGACCTTGACATCCTCCGAACGGGGATTTATGCTCGTCCGCAAGGGCAGGATGGGATTTCGACGTGAAAACGAGTCGGTTCACGGAACCGCGCCGAAAAGCCAATGCCTATCCCTCGCCCGAAAATCCAGCTGGGGACGCATCATCAACATCAGTACGGACGGGGCTTCCGGCCACGGTTGGAACGCTTCCTACGGCGCCAGCAAATACGCCGGCGAAAGCTACGCGAAAGCGGCCGCCGCGGAGCTCGGCCCTTATGGAATCACGGTGAACGTCGTCTCTCCGGGCGCCGTCCAGACGGGATGGCTAACCGACGAAGCGGCCGAAGCCATCGCCAAGACGTACCCCTTGAGGCGGATCGGAACGCCGGAAGACATCGCCTCGGCCGTCGTCTTCTTCGCTTCCCGGCAGGCGGATTGGATCACGGGCCAGGTTCTTAATGTCGGCGGCGGAAACCGGATGTCATTGCCCCCTCAGGAAAATCCGGGTGGACGAAGCGTGTGTGAGAAAATCTGCCGGGGCGGGCGTCTTTTCCATGGAGGCAGGAAAGCCGGGCTCCGGCATTTGACATTAAGCGCTTAATCGCTTAATCTACAGATGAAGGAGAGCCGGCATGGAAACCGCGACGATCCGGATCCCCGCGTCCAAAAAGAACATTCTCAAGGCGATTTCCGGCATGGAGGACAGGAAAATGGGCGAGATCATCGTCGATTTGATCGATGACTACATCGAACGCCATCGGGAGACGGCCGAGATCATGGCCGTTCCCGGCCTGGCCGAAGAAATCCGGGCTTCTTCGCGCGAGTTTCGGCAGAAAAAAACGGTCTCCTTGAAAGATGTCCGAAAAACGCTGGGGCGTTGAGTTCTCCAAATCTTCCTTGAAAGTCCTGGGCCGCTTGGAGAGGTCGGCCGCAACTCGAATCTTAGACCGCCTGGAAGACGTCGCAAGCGCCGAAAATCCTGTCCATCATCGAGACGTCAGGGCGCTGGAGGGAAAGCTCAGAGGATTCTATCGACTCCGCGTCGGGGAGTATCGGGCGATTTTGGAGTTCGATCGAAAAGGGCGGAGGGTCGGCGTCCTGGCAATCGTCCCCCGGGGTCAGGCCTATTGAATGACGCTCAACGGAGTTGGGCCATCTCGTCGTCGAGGCCGGTCATCTCCCAGCGGATGAGCGACTGGGGGACGAGTCCCTTGGTAAAGTACCCGTCCAGGAAGACCTTGAGGCCGGCGTCGTAGCCCTTCATCCGTGAATAATCCGCCAGGAAATCCGGGGCGCGCGCTACCGTAGCGGCGTTTCGGCCCGGCCAAGCAAATCGGATGGATAAGCCCGAGTGCCTTCCCGGTCAGGCTTTTTTCTCGACGTACTTCACGCCCTCCAGGCCCTTGAAATGAACGTCCTGGGTCCAGAGGACGGCGTTGTGTGCCCGAGCCGTGGCCAGGATGATGCTGTCGGCCATGGGGAGCTTGAGTTCGTGGGAAATTTCGGCGGCGAGAAGGGCCAGACCGTCGTCCAATTCGACAAAATGGCCTTCCTTCATCAAGGCCGCCGCTTCGAGAGCGTCGTCCCGGCCCCTCTCGGCGAGGACGCGCTTGAAGACCTCGAACAAGCTGATGGTCGGGACGACGACGTCCCCGGCGTTTTCGATGACCGGCGCGAAAAAGGAAGCGTTGCGCCCGTTCGTGAAATACTCCAGCCAACCCGAGGAATCGACGACGTTCATACGCGGTCGCCCTCTTCCCGCTCGACGTCGCTGCTCATCCCTTTGAGAAAACCGCGCGCCGCCTTGATGTCCCGGACGGGAACGATCTCCAGCCGATTCCCATAAATGATGATCCGCACCTTCTGACCCGGCTTGACATTCCATTTGGCCCGGATCGCCCGAGGAATGACGACTTGATATTTTGCGGAAATCGTCACGGTGTCCATGTCTTACTTCTCCTTATCCAAGAAGATATGGTAAGAATACCATGAATCCCCGGCCTAGTAAAGATGGACGATCCGGAACGATAACCGGCTCGCGTGAACCGAGAAAGCTCACGAGGAAATCGGCCGGACTCAAAATCCGGAGAGAAGAAAATCCGCCCAGGCGCAAGAGATGACGGTCGCCTTCTATCGTGTGTATGGAAATCAAAATCCCTCCAGGATTGCCCGCGGCCGGCCTTTTTGATATGAAGGATTTCTCGAACTCTCGCCCCAAGGAGGTCCCATGCGCCGTATTCGTCCCGCGATCATCACCCGTTTCGCCATCGTCGCCGCCTTCGTCTCGGCCTCTCTCTGGGCCCAGCAGCCCGGCCCGGCCGAAATCCTCAAGTCGTTCACCTATCGGGCCCTCGGCCCGGCGCGCCAATGCGGCCGGATCCTCCACGTGGCCGTCGACCCGCGCCGGCCGACGACTTTCTATCTCGCCCCTTCGACCGGCGGCATCTGGAAGACGACGAACAACGGGACGACCTTCGCCTCCGTCCTCCCCCAGGAGAGCATGGTCTCGGTCGGCCACATGGCCCTGGCCCCCTCCAACCCCGACATCGTCTGGGTCGGCTCGGGCGACGCCGCCTCGGGCCGCATTCCGCTGCGCGGCTTCGGCGTCTGGAAGTCGACCGACGCGGGAAAGACCTGGACGCACATGGGCCTGACCGAGACGCGCCACATCGGACAGGTCGCCGTCCATCCCCGCGACCCGAACACGGTCTATGTCGCCGCCGTCGGCTACCATTTCTCCTTCAACCCGGAGCGCGGCCTCTACAAGACGACCGACGGCGGGAAGACCTGGGCGAAAGTCCTTTTCATCAGCGACAAGGTCGGCGTCGTCAATGTCGTCATCAATCCCCAAAATCCCGATGTCGTCTACGCCGCGACCTACGACAAGAGCCGCATCCCCTGGAATTTCGACGAGGGCGGCCCGGAAACGGGGATCTACCGCACCAAGGACGGCGGAAAAAAGTGGAAGCGGCTGGCCGGAGGGCTGCCGACGGGAAAACTCGCCCGCGTCGGCCTGGCCGTCTATCCCAAGAATCCGAACATCGTCTATGCGGTCATCGACAACCAGAACCGGCGTCCGCTCTTCACCGACGAGGCCAAGCCGGCTCAAGCCTTGCCTCCGGACGTCAAGGACCGTCCGGTCGGCGGCGAGGTCTACCGCTCGGATAACGGCGGCGACACCTGGACGAAGATGAACGCCGCCAAGGACTCGATCGGCGGAGGCAAGTGGTACGGCTGGATCTACGTCGACCCCAACAACGACAAGACGGTCTACGTCCCCAATGTCAGCATGTACAGGTCCCTCGACGGCGGAAAGACATGGGGACAGAAGGGGCCGGAGAACATCGCCCCCTCTTTCCATGTCGACTACCACGCCCTGTGGATCGACCCGAAGGACTCCAACCACCTCATCATGGGCAGCGACGGCGGCCTGGCCGTTTCCTGGGATTTCGCCAAGACCTGGGATGTCTTCGACCACCTTCCGCTCGCCCAGTACTACGCCGTCGGCGTGGACATGGAGACGCCCTACAACATCTACGGCGGCCTCCAGGACAACGGCTCGGTGAAGATCCCCTCCAACGGCCCTTCGGGGCGGATCACCAGGGACGACTGGAAAGCCGTCGGCGGCGGTGACGGCATGGTCAATCTCGTCGACCCCGAGGACAGCCGATGGCTCTACAACGAGTCCCAGAACGGGGCGATCCAGCGGACGGACCAGAAGACCGGGATCAGCCGGTCGATCCGGCCGCCCGCGCGGCCCAAGGACAAACCGCCCTACCGCTTCAACTGGACCGCCCCGATTGCTATTTCGCCCCACAACAGCCGGATCCTCTATTTCGGCGCCCAGGTCGTCCTCCAGTCGCTCAACCGGGGCGACGCCTGGCAGGAAATCAGCCCCGACCTGACCACCAACGACACTGAAAAACTCAAGGGCAACATCGAGTTCTGCACCCTGACTTCGATCGCCGAGTCGCCGGTCGCGGCCGGCGTCCTGTGGGCCGGGTCGGACGACGGCAAGGTCCACGTCACCCGGAACGGCGGGCCGGACTGGACCGACGTCACGGCGGCCCTCGCCGCGGCCGGCGGCCCGGCGGATTATTACGTCACCCGCGTTTTCCCCTCTCACTTCAAGGAGGGCGGAGCGTACGTCTCCAAGTCCGGATGGCACCGCGACGTCTACAAAGCCTACGTTTTCAAAACCGAGGACTTCGGCCAAAGCTGGACGGACATCTCGGGCAACCTCCCCGAGGGGACGGTCTATGTCGTCGTCGAGGACCGGAAAAACCCCCAACTCCTCTTTGTTGGGACGGAAATGGGGGTCTTCGCGACGTTGGACGGCGGCGGGACGTGGGCTCCCCTCGGCTCGAACCTGCCGCCCTACGCCCTCGTCCACGACCTCCTCGTCCATCCGCGGGAGAACGACCTCGTCGCGGCGACGCACGGCCGGGGGGTCTTCGTCACGGACATCACGCCCCTCCAGGAGATGAAGGATAAGTTCTGGCAGGAGGACGTTTTCCTCTTCGAGGTCGAGCCGAAAATTCAGTGGACCTGGCGCCGGTCGGGCATCGGCCAGGCCCAGGGCGACCGGATTTACGAGGTCCCGAACGAGCCCAACGGACTGACCATCAACTACTTCCTGAAGTCCAAGGCCGCCGGGCCGGTCAAGGTCCGGGTCAGCGACCCGTTCGGCGAGGACGTCACCGTTCTCGAAGGAAAGGGCGAGGCGGGGCTCCAGAG
>VGJF01000196.1 GCA_016867585.1 Candidatus Aminicenantota bacterium
CGTCGTCTCGAGGCTCTCAAGGAGTTCAGCGAGCTCGGCTCCGGATTCCGGCTGGCGATGAAGGACCTCGAAATCCGCGGCGCCGGACATCTCCTGGGCGAGCGCCAGCACGGGGTCTTGGAGGCCGTCGGCTACGACTATTTCGTCCATCTCCTCGACCAGGCGATCAAACGGCTCAAAGGGGAGGCCCGGGAGGAGGTTCGGCCGGAGATCAACCTCAAGGTCGACATCCGGATTCCGGAAGCCTATCTTCCCCAGATGAACGTCCGCCTCAACCTCTACAAGCGGCTGTCGTCGGTCGAGGACCTGGAAGAAGTCGGCCGCCTCGAGGAGGAAATCCGTGACCGGTTCGGGCCGCCGCCGCCGACCGTCCTCAGCCTCCTCGAATACGGGAAAATCAAGCATCTCGCCGGCCGCCTGTCGGTCAAAGCCATCGACCGGGTCGACAGCCGGGTCGTCCTCAAGTTCCTCCCGTCCGCGCAGGTCGACATCGGCCGCGTTTCGAGGGTCCTCAACCGATACCGGGGTTCGATGACTCCCCAGGGCGTCCTGAGCCTCCCCCTCCGGGGCGGGCCGGGCCTCGGGCTGCTCCGTGAAACGTCGGGCGTCTTGAAAGAGTTCCTAGGGATAGGATAGAATATTCGGATGTCGATGACGATGAGGCATGTGCGGATGGTCATGACGGCGGCGGCCGCCGCGGCCGCCCTCTTGAGCGCCGGAGCTTGCCGTGGGGACGGCGCCGGCCCCGACCCCTCCGGCCTGGCCCTTGACGATCCGGGGAAACAAGCGCTCGTCGTCCTCGAGATCGAGGGGGAAAGGCACACGAACGCCGATTTCCTGAAGTACCTCCGGGCGACGGTGGGGGAGACATGGTCCGGCCTCGAGGCCGAAGGGGCGAGCCGCCTTTTCGACGATTTCGTCGAACGGAAATTGATCGTCCGGAAAGCCGGAAGCGAGGGGATCGCCCTGACCGACGACGAGCGGACAGCTTTCCGGGATCGGCTCCGGCAGGCCATGGGCGACGACGGCATCCGGGAAGCCCAGACCGCCCCCGATCCCGAGGCCCTCGAGGAGGCCTTCCTCGTCCAAAAATACCTCGCTCTCCATGTCGGCGACGTCGCCGTGACCGACCGGGAGGTCGCCGAGGAGTACGCCCGGAGCAAAGCCGAATATCTCCAGCCTGAACGCCTTCAGGTCAGCCAAATCCTCCTTTCGGCCGAGGGGCGGGCCAGCGAAATCCATAACCGTCTCAAGACGGGAGGGGAAGAGGATTTCCGTCTCGCCGCCCGGTCGGAATCGGTCGGTCCGGAAGCCGCCCGCGGCGGGATCATGGGCGTCTTCAGCCCGGGCCAGCTCCCCCCGGACCTCGAGGAGGTCATTTTCGCCCTGAAGGAAGGCGAGATCAGTCCCGTCGTCGCCTCGACATACGGTTTTCACATTTTCCGCCTGGACAGCCGGACGGACTTCCGGCTTCTGACCGAGGAAGAGGCCGCCCCGCTCGTCCGGGCCCGGCTTCTCGAAAGAGAGGGGAAGACGGCCCTGGCCGGCCGCCTGGCCGAGCTCAAGGCCTCCTTGGCTTGGACCGTTCGGATTGAGAACCTTCCCTTCGCCTACCAAAGGATCGAACCATGAATTCTCGCCGCCTCGCCTTTCTCGTTCTCCTCTCGGCCGCCGCGGCCGTCTCGGGGCCCGCCCAAAAAACGGTCGAGGAGATCGTCGCCCTCGTCAACGACGAGGTCATCACCCTCTCCGAGGTCCGCGAGCAGTACGAACTGCGCCTCGAGGCCATCCGGGCCCAGCTCCAAGGGGAAGATCTCGAGGAGGCCGTCGAACAGCTCAAAAGCCAGATCCTCGAGGCGATGATCACCGACATGCTCCTTCTCCAGGTCGCGAAAGAGCGCAATCTGAACGTCGCCGACCAGGTCCGGATGACGATCGACAACGTCAAGAAGCAGAACAGCATCGAATCGGACGACGAGCTGAGGCGGGCCCTGGCCAGCCAAGGGATGGACTGGAACGCCTGGGTCAAGCAGATCGAGCAGACCTCCCTCCAGCAGGCCGTCATCTTTTCCGAAGTCAACCGGGCGATCGTCCTCGACGACGCCGAGATCGTCGATCACTTCAAGAAGAACCGCGAGGAGTTCGTCGAGCCCGAGGAATACACCCTCCGGGCGATTTATCTCGGGATTCTCGACATCTCGGACGACGAGATCGCGTCCCGGAAAAAGGAGATCGACGGCCGGGTGGCCGCCGGGGAGGACTTCGCCGCCCTGGCCGAAACTCTCGGCGACCCCCCCCTCAAGGAGGTCAAGGGGGACCTGGGGACGATCCAGCGGGGCCGGCTCGACCCGACGCTCCAGAAGACGGTCGACGGGCTCGAGAAGGGCGGAGTGTCGTCCTGGGTCGAGACGAAGAACGGCTGGTATCTCCTCAAGCTGGAGGACAAGAAGGACCGGCGCTACCCGGCCTTCGAGGAGGCCAAGAAGACGATCGAGGAGAAGCTGTTCTACGAGAAGCAGTCGGCCAAGATGGCCGAGTACATCCGCGACCTGAAAAAGCGGAGTTACATCAAGATCCTCAGGCCGAACGTCCTCGAAGACATCGGCTGATCACTTCTTGACCGGCTCCTTGGCCTTCGGCTCGTCCTGAAAAACATCCTTGTCTTCCTCGAAGTCGATGAACCGGGACATGTCCCACTCGCCCATCAGGACGTGCTTTTGGGTCTTGACGGCGAAGACCCTGACGATCCAAGGCTTCCAGTAGGGATTGCGCTGGATGTCGTCCTTGTCCCGGCCCTTGACCCCGAAGTTCGATTTCAGGGTGATCGTCGGGCTCAGCCCTCCGGGCGGGATCGGCTCCTTCCGGATGGCCGCCAGGAAATTGTCGCCGACGTTCTCGACGGCGCCCTTTTCCTTGAAGACGGCGTTGAAGTTGATGTAGTCGAGGGGCAGGTCGGAGATGTTCTTGACCCGGAAGGAGACGACGGGGACGATCGTCAGCATCGGGTTCGGCCATTGCCGGTAGTCCTTCATGACCCATTTCGTCTCGACGTCGACGAGCTCCATCTTGGCCTTGATCTCCTCGGCCGTCGGCCCCTTGCAGGAAGCGGCCAGGAAGACGGCCGGGACGACGGCCGCCAGGGCGGCCCCAAGGCCGAGCGTTTTATGGCATCTGTTCATGAGGGTCCTCCTCTGACGGATACGAGTTTAAACGAAAACGCGTTTCCGGGCAAACCGGCCGGCCGCCGGGCGGGGCGCCGGGGCGGTGGAGTATAATGGGCCCATGCGGGAAAAGGCTCTCCGGGCGAATCTCTGGCTCGGCCTGGCCGGCCTGGCCGGCGCTTCGGCCTTTCTGGCCGCCGGCGTTCCCTTCGTGAAAACGTGGTTCTACAGCCTGGCCTGGTGGTCGTTCATCCTGTTCATGGACGGGCTCAATGTCCGTCTCCGGGGGACCTCGCCCCTCTCCCAGTCGGTCCGGGATTTCGCGGCCGCGGCTTTTCTCTCCGTCCCGGCCTGGCTCGTTTTCGAGATGGCGAATCTCCGCCTCCGGAACTGGTCCTACCACGGCCTGCCCTCCGGGACGGCCGAACGGTGGCTGGGCTATTTCGTCGCCTTCGCCACGGTCATTCCGGCTCTGCGGGAGTTGGGGGATTTCTTCAGCGGGCTCCTGGAAAGGACGCTTCGGGCCGGACCCGGCCTCAGGGTCGGTCCCGGCGCCCGGCGCGCTCTCGCCGTCCTCGGCTTCGCCGCCCTCGGCCTCCCTCTCCTTTGGCCGGAGGCCTTTTTTCCCCTCGTCTGGGTCGGGTTCGTTTTTCTCCTCGATCCCGCGAACGAAAAACTCGGCGGGCCGTCTCTTCTCCGGGACCTCGCCGAAGGGCGACGGTCCCGGCTCGCCGGCTGGATGTCGGCCGGCCTGGCCGCGGGCATCCTCTGGGAATTGTGGAATTGGGGAGCCGGGGCCCATTGGCGCTACCATATCCCCTGGCTCGATTTCGGCCGAATATTCCAAATGCCCGTTCTCGGCTATGGAGGATTCGTCCCCTTCGGTCTCGAAATCTTCGCCCTGTCGGCGTTTCTTTTCGCCCTGCGGGAGAAGATTCGCCGCCGGCGGGGAGCCGTTCTCGCCGCCGCCGCCTTCCTCCTGGCCTTCGACCTCCTCGCTTTCCGGCTCATCGACCTCCATTCCGTTCATTGAAGCGGGCCCTCGTCCGCCGAAGACGCGTCCCTCATCGCCGGGCCGCGGCCGCGAGGCCGTCAAGGCCCGGCTTCATGAGCCCGCCCCGAAGGGAAGAGAATCTCGCGGGCGTCTGGGATATAATACGGACCGCTCGAACGTTCTCGTGAAAGGACGCCAGCCATGGGACTTGTCAAACGCGGCCGGGACCTCTGGTTCTTCGAGGATCTGTATCCGGACGTGACCTTCGGCTTCAAGGTCAAAAACGTCGTCGTTCCCGAGACGCCGACCGGCTTCCAGCGTCTGATGATCCTCGAGTCCGAACGGCTGGGCCGGGTCCTCGTCCTCGACGGCATCGTCCAGCTCACGGAGGAGGACGAGGGGATTTATCACGAATGGATCGCCCACTGGCCGCTGTTCGCCCGGCAGGAGCCGGCCGAAAACGTCCTCATCATCGGCGGCGGCGACGGCGGTGTCGCCCGGGAGGTCCTCCGCCATCCCGAGGTCAAGAGCGTGACGATGGCCGAAATCGACGAGGTCGTCGTCGACCTCTGCCGCCGGCATATGCCCGCCCTTTCCGCGGGCATTTGGGACGACCCGCGGTTCGAGCTCGTCATCGGCGACGGGGCCGAGGTCATCCGGAGGATGAAGGGCCGATGCGACGTCATCATCATCGACTCGACCGATCCCATCGGCCCGGCCCGGAGCCTTTTCGACACGAGCTTCTACGAGAGCGTTTACGCGGCCCTCCGCCCGGACGGGATCACGATCCACCAGACCGGGGCCCTGCTCCTCCAGCCGTTCGAGGCGCCCGGGAGCTGGCGTCAGATGGAGCGGATCTTCGACGATGTCCGGGTCGTCCAGTTCGCCAATGTCAGCTACATGGGCGGACCCTTCAGCTTGACGGCGGGCTCGCGGGGCAAGCGCGTCTTCCGCTTCGCCGAGCGGAACGCCAGACGGCGCTTCCGGTCCGCGGGGCTCAAGACGAGCTGGTATTCGCCCGAGATCTCGGCCGCGCCCTACCCCGAGTTCGGGCGGAGGCTCGAGACGGACAAATACGGCGAGGAAGTCGCCATGGACATCCGCCTCCCCCACCGCCGCAAGCCGACGGCCCGGCGGGTGGCTCGCTGGAGCCGGGAGCTGTGCCGGGCGATCGGCATGGTCGCCTTCGGGGAGCCGATGACCTCGGACCGGGCTTTGGGGGAAGGGGAAACGCTCGTCCAGTACATCGAGACGAGCGCCATCAACTACCGGAGGTTCGGGGCGATCGCCGCGGCGAACTGCTTCACCTGCGCCCATCTCCCCGTCGACCGGGCCGTCGGTTGCACGGCCGAGGCCTTCGGGGCCGAGAGCGCCCTTTGCTGGCACCTCCCGAGGGGGGCCTTCGCCGACGTCAAGGCCCTCCGCCGGCAAACGCGAATTTACGAGGCCGCCCTCCCCGAAGGGGGGCCGGGGCCGTCGGGCGTTTTCAAGCCGAGCCTGGCCGCGGCGGCCGAGGTTTTCAAGCCGTCCTTCCGGCTCCCGGTCGAGACGGGCTTCGCCCCCGCCTTCGAGCTCGTCCTGGACATCTACGACTGCGATTTCGAGAAAATCTCCTCCTGCGAGGCCGTCTCGGCCTGGGCCCGGGAGTCGGCCCGCATCGCGGGACTGAAGACCGTCGGCCGGCCGGACGCGCCCGATTTCGGCCACGCCAAGAAGAAGACGGCCGGACCGTCCGTGACCCAATTTCTCCGGGGCGGATCGAACATCAGCCATTATTCCATGAATTGGCTGATGATCGTCGTCAACATCGTCGCCCGGACGCCGATCCCCCTCCGCCGGGTCATCACCCACGCCATGGACTTCTTCCGGGGAAAGAAGGCCTACGCCTGGATCCTCCCGCGGGGAGTGTCGGGCCGGAGCCTCAAGGAGATCGCCGAGGCGACCGTCCTGTTCGAAGTCCGGCGGGATTGAGGGTTCAGTCGGCCACGGCCGAAGCGAAGACGAGTCGAACGCCCGCTGCGGCTGGTGTCGTCCGGTCGGCGGCGGCCGCCGCCGCGGTGTTTTTGAATAAGATGAAGACGGATCGTGAAGCCGTGATCCTTCAGATGACCGCGCGACTCAGGCCGGAATACGGCGGAGGAAGCTTGATCGGCGAGGACGTCATTTTGGTGCTC
>VGJF01000197.1 GCA_016867585.1 Candidatus Aminicenantota bacterium
AGCGGGGGGCCGTCAGGACGGGGACGACGCAAAGGGCGCAGAGGAGCATGACCCTTTTGCGGCTCCGGTTGACCGTCCAGCCCCGTTTGATGAAGGCCGAGGACAGCCAGCCGCCGCCGATGCTCCCGACGTCGGCCAGAAGATAGACGGCGACTAGAGGCAGGGCGAGTCCCGTCAAGGTCAGGCCGAACCTGGCGTTCATGAACTTGGCCAGCCAATAGAGATAGAACCACCAGATCGGGTCGGTCAGGAACTTCCCGATGACGATGGCCCATGTCTGCCGGTAGCGGAGAAGGCGGAGCCAGGGGATCCTCTCAGGGGCGGGCTCGGGCGGGTCGCTCGCGATATGAGTCCGCTCGCGCGGCCGAAGCTTTTTCTTGCGCTCGGGGACTTCGTAAAGGACGAGCCAGAACGCCAGGATGAGAAATCCGAGCGAGCCTGTCGTCAGAAAAGCGGCCGGCCAGCCGAACGTCACGGTCAGCCAGGGCACGACGGCGGCGGCGATGATGATCCCCATGTTCGTCCCGGCGTTGAACAGGCCGGTGGCCAGGGCCCTCTCCCTGCGGGGGAACCATTCGGCCACGGCCTTGATCGCCGAGGGGAAGTTGCCCGATTCCCCGAGGCCGAGGGCGAACCGGGCCGCGCCGAAGCCGAAGACCGAACGGACCGCGGCATGGGCCATGGCCGCCACGCTCCAGAGGACGATGGCCGCGGCGTAGCCGATTTTCGTCCCGAACTTGTCGATGAGGCGGCCGAAGACGGCCAGGCCGAGGGCGTAGGCGACTTGGAAGGCGGTGACGATATAGCCGTACTCGACCTCGGACCAGCCGATGACCTTCTGAAGATGGGGGGCCAGGATGCCCAGGACCTGGCGGTCGATGTAATTGACCGTCGTCGCGGCGAACAGGAGGCCGCAGACCGTCCAGCGGAAGCGGCCCGGCCTCGGGTCGTCGGGGGGGAGAGCGCCGATTTCAGAGGGCGTCATGTCGGCCCCATCATATCCAAGATGGGGGACACTTTAAAGCGTCCCCCATCTTGATTGCGGCGGGCGGGCTGTGTTATGGAATCTGGTAAAGTGAGACGGTGGCTGCTCTTCATCGCCCTCCTCGGCTTGACGGCTTTCTTTGCCGGCTGCGCGAAGGATGGCCCGAAGGGAACGTCGGCCGCAAGAAAAACGACCCTGGCCGTCATCCCGATGGGGACGACCCACGAGTTCTGGAAGGCGATCCACGCCGGCGCCTTGACCGCCGCCCGGGAGCTCGGCGCCGAGGTCATCTGGAAGGGACCCCTGAGGGAGGACGACCGGAACGAACAGGTCCAGATCGTCGAGACGCTGACCAACGCCGGCGTCGACGCCATCGTCCTGACGCCGATGGACGACAAGGCCCTCGTCCGGCCCGTCGTCGAGGCCAAGAGGCTGGGCATCCCGACCGTCATCTACAACACGCCCCTCGACGGCAACCATCACATCGCCTTCGTCTGCACGGACAATTATCAAGGCGGCGTCCTGGCGGCCCGGCTCATGGGCGAGCTTCTCGGCGGAAGGGGGAAGGCCATACTCATCCGCGTCTCGGAGGGGGTCATCGGGACCTGGAACAGGGAGGAGGGATTCCTGGCCGCGCTGAAATCGGAATTTCCGGACGTCCAGGTCTTGTCGCAAAACCGCTATGCCGGCGTGACCACGGAGTCGGCCTACCAGACGGCCGAGAACCTCCTGGCCCGCTTCGGCGACGTCGAGGCGATTTTCACGGCCAACGAGTCCTCGACCTTCGGCTGTCTCCGGGCCCTTCAGGACCACGGGCTGGCCGGCAAGGTCGTCCACATCGGCTTCGACTCGTCGAAGAAGCTCGTCGAGGCGCTCGCGAAAGGAGAGATCCGGGGCCTCGTCCTCCAGGACCCCTTCCGGATGGGATACGACAGCCTCCGGGCGGCGGTGGCCCATCTCCGCGGCGAGCCTTACGAAAAGACCATCAATACGGGCGTCTTCCTGGCCACGCCCGAGAACATGAAGGAGCCGCGCATCGCCGCCCTTCTCGCCCCCGACCTTTCGATTCTCGACCGATAGGACTCGCTTATCGCGCGAGCGGAAGTCGATGCATAGAGGTGAGGCATGTCCCCAAAAACGACCTGGATCATCCTGCTCCTGGGTGCTGCGCTGATGGCCCCTCTCTCCTCCCAGGACAAGCCTTTCGCCGGAGGAAGGGTGCGGATCATCTCCTCGAGCCACCAGGACATCGCCTGGATGGACAGCCCCGAGGCCTGCATGAAGTACCGGGATGAAAGCTGCATCACCCCGGCCCTGGAGATGATGGCCCGCGACCCGGGGTATTCCTTCGTCATGGAGAACATGCTGAACCTCATGGAGTACGTCGAACGCCATCCCGGGCGCAAGGCCGAGATCCTCCGCTACACGAAGGAGGGACGGCTCGAATGGGGGGCGACCCTGACCCAGCCCTACGAATCGCTCCTCTCCGGCGAGCAACTCATCCGGCAGACGTACTTCGGGCGGCGGTGGCTCAAGAAGAATTTCCCGGGGTGCGACGCCCTCGTCTATTTCAACCCCGACGTCCCGGGACGGTCCCTCCAGATGCAGCAGATTCTGAGCAAAGCCGGCATTCCCTACATGGTCATCAGCCGCTATCACGAAGGATTCTACCGGTGGGGGAGCCCGGACGGCTCCTCCGTGCTGGCGTATTCGCCCGGGCATTACGGCAATTCCTCGGTCTTTTTCCGGGGCAAGCCGGAGGACGGCGTCAAGGCGTTGGCCGAGAAAATGGCGAAATTGACGGGCTTTTATCGCTCGCGCGGGATCGCTCCCGAAGTCCCTCTCCTCCATTCCGAGGATTTCTCCAAGCCCTCGGACTTCGGGCCTCTGATCGAACTTTGGAACCGGACACAGGATTCGAAGATGGGATATTCGTCGGCCCGGGCATTTTTCGAGGGGCTGGCGGCCGGCGCGCCCAAGTTCGATGCCGTGAAGGGCGAGCGGCCGAACCTCTGGCTTTATATTCACGGGCCGACGCACCACTGGGCCATCGCCGCTCAAAGGGAAGCGGGAAGGCTGCTCCCGGCGGCCGAGACATTCGCCACGATCGATGCCCTCCTCGGCGGAAGTTTCGCGAATTATCCCGGTCGCGCGCTCAACGAGGCTTGGCTTTCGGCCGTCTACCCCGACCACGGTTGGGGCGGAAAAGAGGGTCAGGTCACGGACCGTCTCTTCCGGAAGAAATATGAGTTCGCAAGAGATGCGGGAAGGTCGGTCGTCGAAGCGGCGGCCGGACGGATCGCCGCCCGGATCGAGACTCATCCAGGGCAGGGGAGGGCGGTGGCCGTTTTCAACGCCCTGTCATGGCCGCGGACCGACCCTGTCGCCGTGACGCTCCTCCGCCCGACCGGCGAGCTGATCATCGCCGACGCGAAGGGCGAAAAGATGCCCTATCAATTTCTTCCGCCGTCGTCCGGCCAGCCGGATGGGACGGTCAGGGTCGAGTTCATCGCCAAAAATGTCCCGGCGGTCGGTTATAAGACGTTTTATGTCGGGGAGGCAGGAGGCGGAGCCGCCGTGAGGCCGGAGGCGCCGAATCCTCCGGCTCCCCTCGGCCCGGCCTTCCAGGAATTCGAGAACGACTTCTACAAAATCATCCTGGCGCCCGGCGGGTTGAAAAGCATTTTCGACAAGACGCTGGGACGCGAAATCCTGAATACCGAGAAATTCCTCGGCTTCGAAATTTTCACGATGCAGTCGGTCGGGAACGGCGCGGGCGAATTCGGGCGCGTTCAGCAGCCGACGATGGAGGACTTCGACAAGTTGAGCCTCCATCATCCCGAATGGAGATTGGAGCCGGCCTTGACCGGCCCGGTCAAGACCGTTTTCGGCGCCGAGGCCGTCCTGCCGAACTGCAAGATCCGCCAGAAGCTGGTCGTCTATAACGCGACGAAAAGGATCGATTGCGAAGTCGACATCATCGGCTGGGACGGCAATCCCTATCGAGAATTCCGGATCGCCGTTCCCGTGGCCGCGCCCGAGGGAAAAATCGCCTACGAAGTCCCGCTGGGCGTCGTCGAGGTCGGGACGAGTGAGGCCGCCGGAACGGGCGGGCCGGCCTACGGGAATCTGGTCTACGATGAGGAGATGAGCGACATCCGGCCGCGCGAAGTCCAGAATTTCATGAACGCGAGCGACGGCCGGGTCGGAGTGACTCTGACGACCGATGTCGCGGTGAACGACTATAAGGACCCGACGGCGGACCCAGTGAGCTATCCGGTGTTGCAGGGAATTCTCCTGGCGTCACGGCGGAGCTGCCACGGCCAGGGAAATTGGTATCTCCAAGAGGGGGACCATCATTACCGGTTCTCTCTGACGTCCCACCTTCCTGGCTGGCGGAACGGATACAAGGCCGGAATCCAGCCGAACGACCGTCTCATCGCCGTCGTCCTTCCCGACGAGCCGCGGGGAGCGGCGACGGCCCGAGCCGATCTTCCTCCCGAGATGAGCTTTGTATCGATTTCGAGTCCGAACGTCCTCCTCAGCACGGTCAAGAAGTGCGAGGACGACGACTCGGTCATCGTCCGGTTGTACGACATCGAAGGCAAGGATGCCGACGTCGACTTGAAGCTGTTCGTTCCGGCCGCGAGGGCCGAGCTCGTCAACATGATCGAGGAGGAGGAGGGCAGGCCGCTCACGATTCAAAACGGCGCCGTCCGCCTCAGGGTCGGCCACCACGCCATCGAATCGATCAGGATTTTTCCCGCGAAAGGCCGATAGTTCCGGCTATAAATTCGTCATTTGAACGGAACCCAGACGCTCGGCCGGCGATTCTTGAAAACGGCCGTCTCCGCTCGGTCGATTCCCAGGACGAGGCACCAGTAATTCACGGCGCGGCGGCTCAAGTTCCGGTTTTTCATCAAGACTTCGCGGAATTTGTCCATCCCGTATTTGGCCTGAACCTCGGCAAGGTAGGGGAAGCCCCCGAAATTGACGGCCCGCTCGATTTCGAGTTCCGGCGTCAGTCTAGACGCGTCGGCGTCCCAAAAGAGTTCTTTCCCCCAGTTTGGCCTTGAGGGATGCCGTCACGGCGGCCTCATGATGCCCATTTCCCGATTCCCGGAAAGGTATGTTAAGCTGAAGGCGAAGGCACATCGATATGGCCGACATCTCCAAAGGCGTGCGCTCGTTCTCGATCGGAACGGGCATCAGCCGGATCCTCGGCCTTGTCCGCGAGCAGGTTTTCGCCTACCTGTTCGGTGCGGGCACGGCCACCGACGCCTTCAACGCGGCTTTCCGCCTTCCCAACCTTCTCCGAGACCTGTTCGCCGAAAACGCCTTGTCGACGGCCTTCGTTCCCGTCCTGACCGCCCAGAAGGAAAAGAGCAAGGAGGCGATGAACCGCTTCGCCTCCAACATCCTGAACACGCTTCTCCTCGTCGTCGGGATTTCCACGGTCGCCGGGATGCTCTTTTCGCCCTGGCTGGCGAAGATCATCGCCCCCGGTTTCGGCGGGGTTCCCGGAAAAACGGCCCTGACGGCCAAGCTGGCGGCGATCCTGTTCCCCTTTCTCCTCTTCATCGCCCTGGCCGCCTGGGCGATGAGCTACCTCAACACGGAAGGCGAATATTTCATCCTCTCGGTCGCCCCGGCCTTCTTCAACGTCGTCTCGATCGCCGTCCCCATCGCCCTCTACGCCCATTTTCGTAACCGGGGGATGGACCCCATCTTCGGGATGGCCGTCGGGGTCACGGCCGGGGGGGTCATCCAGTTCCTGGGCCAGTTGCCCCGCATCCGGAAGCGGGGCTTCCGCTACACGCCGTTCCTCAGCTTCAGGGACCCGGAATTCCGGCGGGCGATGGCCCTCTTCCTGCCCGTGGCCGTCGGGCTTTCGAGTTCGCGGTTCAACATCTTCATCAACACCCTCCTCATCTCCCTCCTGGCCGAAAAAAGCATCACCTGGCTGAATTACGCCTACCGGATCTTCTTCACCCCGCTCGGCCTCTTCGGGATGGCCGTCGGGACGGTCGCCCTGCCGACCTTCGTCAAATTCATCCAGCAGGGGAGGACGGACGACCTCCGGGCAACCCTTTTCGACTCCCTGAAGATGGTCCTCTTCCTGACCGTCCCGACCTCGGCCGTCATCGCCTTCCTCGCCCATCCCCTGACGAGCGTCATCTACGAGCACGGGAAATTCACGGCCGCCGACACGGCGGCCACGGCCGCGATGCTCGCCCTCTACATGATCGGCGTCCCCTTCGCCTCGGCCCTCCGGAACGTGGCCGGCGTCTTTTACGCTTACGGCGACGCCCGTCGG
>VGJF01000198.1 GCA_016867585.1 Candidatus Aminicenantota bacterium
TCATTCAAGTCGAGACCGAGGCCGTCGTTCTCGTCGAAACCGCCTCGCCCAAGGAGGAGTGGGCCGCGGCCAGCTTCCGGCCGAAAATCCGGAAGCTCCTGGCCGAATACCTCGTCCCCCTCCGCGAGCGCAAGCCCATCAAGGATTCGCTCGGGCTCGAGTTCGAATCCCTCGACCTCGAGGAGCCCGAGGGCGTCCTTCGAGCCCTGGACGTCGACCGGACCGTTCCGCCTTCGCCCTTCCACCGCGGCGGGGCGGCCGAAGCGAGACGCCGGCTGAAGGGTTTTCTTCGGGACAAGCTCGACCATTTCCACGACTTGCGGAACAATCCCTCTCTCGATTATCTCTCCCACCTGAGCCCGTACCTCCATTTCGGCCAGATCTCTCCCCTCGATGTCGCCCTGTCCGCGGCGGCGACGGCGAGCCCCGGGCGGGAGGCTTTTCTCGAGGAGCTCGTCGTCCGCCGCGAACTCGCCCTGAATTTCGTCCACTACAACCCCGGCTATGACGCCTTCGAGGCCGTCCCGTCTTGGGCCCGAAAAACCCTTCAGGCCCATCGAGCCGACGAGCGGCCGTCCGTGTATTCCCTGGGGGAGCTCGAAGCCGGAAAGACGCACGACCCCTATTGGAACGCCGCCCAGAGGGAGATGGTCGTGACCGGCAAGATGCACGGCTATATGAGGATGTACTGGGGGAAGAAAATCCTGGAATGGAGCCCGACGCCGGAGGAGGCCTTCGCCGCCGCCCTGGCCCTCAACAACAAGTACGAGCTCGACGGAAGGGACCCCAACGGGTTCGCCGGCGTGGCCTGGTGCTTCGGCAAGCACGACCGCCCATGGCAGGAGCGCAGGATTTTCGGCCATGTCCGTTACATGAACGACAAGGGGCTCCGGCGGAAGTTCGATATCGACCAGTACGTCCGCCGAGTCGCGGAGCTCGAAAGCCGGCCGGCTTGATCCGCCGCCGCGGTTCGATTATTTTAAGAGGGCGGACTTTCTTATAAGAAGCGTTCCCGGGGAGCGGCGGATGAGCGACGTCATCGTCATCGGCTCCGGCCTGGGCGGTCTGGCCTGCGCGGCCAAGCTCGCCCGGGCCGGCCTGCAGGTTCTCGTTCTCGAGAAGAACGGCCACATCGGCGGGACGAGCGATGTCTTCCGCCGGGGCCCCTTTAGGTTCCCCATGGGGCCGTTGTCTTTCAGCTTTCCCGGACGCGTCGGCCGGTTCCTGGAAGGGATCGGCCTCGGACAAGGGCCCGCCTTCCGCCGCAACCATTTCCAGCTCATCTCGCCCGGCCTCGATATCGTCTTTTCACGGGAGTTCGACGAACTCCGGGACGATCTGGCGAAGGCATTCCCCCGGGAATCCCCGGGAATCGATCATTTCTTTTCCGATCTCAGGGGGATGATCGCCTCCTTGGGCGGGGGAGACCTTTCCCCCGAAGAGCGCCAGGCTTGGGCGGCGGCTCCGGCGGCGAGTCTTCTCGACCGCTGCGGCCTCCGCGACCCCCGCCTCCGGGCCCTTCTCGGCGCCATGGGAACGGAGCCTCCCACGATGTCCCTCCTCAATCTGGCCGTCATGTGGCGGGTTATGGCCGATGTCGGCATCTGGTTTCCCGAGGGGGGGATCGACGGCCTTTGCCGGATGCTCGAAAAAACGGTCGTCGAAGGGGACGGCGAGGTCAGGCTCGGCTGCGGCGTCGAGGGCATCGCTGTCGAGAACGGCCGGGCGGTCGGGGTGCGCATCCCCGACGGCGGCCTCCTCCGGGCCGATTGGGTTGTTTCGAACGTCGACTACAAGACGACCTTTCTCGACCTGCTTCCCGCCGAGGCTGCGCCGGCCGCTTTTCTACGGGCCGTGAGCCGGGTGCCTTACACGGGTTCGGAGTTCTGCGTCTATCTCGGGATCGAGGCGGGAAAGGCGGACCTCCGCCGGATGCGGGCCACCCATCTCTTTTATCGACGGGAGGAGCGCCCCGGGACGGGCGAGCCCGAGGATTTCGACAACATGGACATCGAGATCTGCCGCTGGTCGGAGAATCTGACGGATGCCGCTCCGGAGGGGCGCGAGGCCCTCGTCCTCCGCGTGCCTTTTCCCTACGACCGGGTCGCGCCCTGGCGGAAGGGAGACAGGGTCCGAAGGGAAGGCTACAGGGAATACAAGGCCGGCTTGGCGGGGAAGCTCATCGAGACCGTCGAGAGCGTCCTCCCCGGCCTTTCCCGGAGCGTCGAGGTTATCGAAACGGCGACGCCGTTGACTTACCAAGATTGGGGCCGACGCCGCTTGGGATCCATCGCCAGCTGGACATGGACGGCCGAGGCCGGCCTCGACGGGCCCTATCTCGTCAGGACGCCCGTCCCGAATCTCCTGGCCGTCGGGATTTATGCCGCCCGGGAGCTCGTCTATGGCGGCGTCCCGACCGCTTTCCAGACGGCCGAACTGGCCGCCGAGGCCGTCCTCGAAGGCTGACCTTCCCTCTCCGCCCGTCCCCGGCCGACGGCTATTTCCAGATGTGGAATTTCTCGACCATGTGGTGGGGGTGGTAGGACAGCTTGGCCTTGCGCAAGCCGGGCAGGCCGAGGTCGGATTCGCGGTTGATGAAGTCCGTGTCGGGCCAGGCGTTCCGGACGAATTCGCGGTTCATTAACTGGGCCAGGCCCTCGCAGCAGGGGCTCGCGATTTCGATGTGGATGACGGCCGTCGAGGGATTCAGCCGCTCCCCGATCGAGATGGCCGCGATCTGTCCGTCGATCTCGATCGCCCCGCCGGTCAGCTCGAGGGCCTCGTAGTGGAGCAGGGCCTCCCGGATGACTTTGCCCTGGGCCGAACTCATCGGCGTCGGCTCGCCCTGCTCGGCCAGCCACTCTTCGAACAGCCGGCGGCAGTCGGGCAGAAGGTCGGCGGTCAAGGCCCGATAGGCCCAAGAGTGCTCGCGCTCGAGCTTCCGGATGCGGTTGCGCTTGCCGTCGTAACGCTTGCCTTTGAGCTCGGCCAGATCGGCCGTGGCGTAGACGTAGTCGAAGTCGTTCCGGTCGGGGGCGCAGCGGAATCCGGGACAGTACTTTTCGGCGAAGGCGGCCGGGACGCGGGACAGCCGGGGGGTATGGGCGAGGCAGGCCTCGATCGTCCCCGGGATGTCCGTTTCCCCGACCGGGGGCAGGAAATACGCCGGTTCATGGGGCGGCGTGAAGAACAGGACGAGGTTGCCGTTGAGAACCGCAACCCGGGGACGGTCGTAGTGGCGCCAGATGTAGTGATTGCCGAAGCAGCCCTCGTTGGCCTCGGCCGGGAAGCGCGAGAAGAACGCCTGGACGTCGTCCCGGTCCTCGAGGGCTAGCGGCCTCATGTCGGGGTATTCGGGCAGGCTCAAGGGGAGGGCCTCACCAGGGTCGTGCACCTCTCCTTGGGACATCCCTCGCACCAGGTAGGATCCTTGGCCATTCCGGCCGGGGCGGCCTTCACCCTTCGGAACCCGCACCGCTCGAAATAATCGGGGATGACCGTCGCCAGGTAGATGTCGGCCCCGGCGGCGGCGGCGAGGGTTTCGAGGAGCCTCCGGCCGAGGCCGGCGGATCGGAAGCCCGGTTCGACGCCCAAAGAGACGAGCTCGAGGCAATCCGGGTGGCGCTTCAGGCCGACGAGGCCGACGACCCGGCCGCCCTCCTTGGCCGCCCAGAAACGGTCGGCTTCCATATCCTCGTACTCGAGCCCGAGCGAACGGGCCAAGGCCCGGAGTCCGGGCCAATCCTCGGCCGAGGGTTCGCGGATCAGCATGACCGGCTATTATATCCGGAGGCCGGCCGTTTGACCACAGGCAGGGCGTATGCTATACAATCTCCCCGAAGTTCGAGCGAGGATTCCCGTGTCCGAAAGAATGGTCGTCCGTTTCGCCCCCAGCCCGACGGGATTCCTCCATCTCGGGAGCGCCCGGACGGCGCTCTTCAACTGGCTGGCCGCCCGCCGCGCCGGGGGCCTGTTCCTCCTCAGGATCGAGGATACGGACCGTCTCCGGTCGGAGGACCGGTTTCTCGACGAGATTCTGGGAGGCCTTCGCTGGCTGGGGCTGGACTGGGACGGCGAGCCCATCTTCCAGAGCCGGCGCTTCGCCCTTTACCGGGAAAGAGCCGAGGGCCTCGTCGCCTCCGGCAAGGCCTATCGCGACGGGGAGGCGATCCTCTTCCGGGTCGAGCCGGGGGGGACGGTCGCTTACGAGGATATGATCCACGGCCGGATCGAGGTCGCGACCGAGACGGTCAAAGACCAGGTCCTGATCAAGTCCGACGGCTCGCCGGCCTACAATTTCGCCTGTGTCGTCGACGACGTCGAGCTGGGCGTCACCCACATCCTCCGCGGCGACGACCATATCTCCAACACGCCCAAGCAGATCCTTTTTTACGAGGCCCTGGGCCTCTCCCGGCCGCGCTTCGGCCACATGCCCCTCATCATGGGGGCCGACGGGGCCAAGCTCTCCAAGCGCCACGGCGGGGTGTCGATCACGGAATACAAGAACGAAGGCTTCCTCCCCGAGGCCCTGGCCAATTATCTCATCCTCCTCGGTTGGACGCCGCCCGGAGGCGTCGAGATCCTGACCCTCGATGAGGCCGCCGGGATCTTCGACATCGCCCAGATGAACGACGTCCAGGCCAGGTTCGACCTCCAGAAGCTCAAATGGGTGAACGGCGAATACATCATGAAGAAGCCGACGGCCGACCTCGTCCCCCTCCTTCGCGGCCGGATGGCCCGCGACGGCTTCGACCTGGCGGCCGTCGAGGACGGCTATCTCGCCCGGGTCGTCGACCTCTATAAGATCCGGATCAAGACCCTCGGAGAATTCGGCGAGCTCGCCGACGCCTTCTTCAAGGAGGATTTCGCCGTCGACGAGGAAGGGCGGCGGAAATATCTCGGCTCGGCCGAGAGCCGGGCCCGCCTGGCCGAGCTGGCCGAGCGGCTCGCGGCCGTGGACCCGTTCGTCCGCGAGGGCCTCGAGGCGGCCGCCCGGGAGATGGCCGCGGTCCAGGGACTCAAGGCCGCCGACCTCATCCATCCGGCCCGCCTGGCCGTGAGCGGCAAAACCAAGGGGGCGGGACTTTTCGAAATGATGGAGCTTCTGGGCAAGGAGACCGTCCTCCGGCGGTTGAGAGGATGCGCCGCATGAGCGAAATGAAATCCAGGGACAACTTCATCCGGGAGATCGTCGAAGAGGACGTTCGCCGGGGGAAGAACGGCGGCCGGGTCTTGACCCGCTTTCCCCCGGAGCCGAACGGCTACGGCCACATCGGCCACGCGAAGTCGATCTGCCTCAATTTCGGCCTGGCGGCCGATTACCACGGCGTCTGCAACCTCCGCTTCGACGACACGAATCCCGAGACCGAGGAGGAGGAATACGTCCGGGCCTTCAAGGAGGACATTCGCTGGCTGGGCTTCGACTGGGAGGACCGGGAATTCTACGCCTCGGACTACTACGAGAAGCTCCACGAGTTCGCCGTCGACCTCATCCGGAAAGGGAAGGCCTACGTCTGCGACTTGAGCGCGGAGGAAGTGACCGCCTACCGCGGCACGCTGACCCAGCCGGGCAAGGAGAGCCCTTGGCGGAACCGCTCCGTCGAAGAGAACCTCGACCTCTTCGAGCGGATGCGGAAGGGGGAGTTTCCCGACGGCGCGAAGACCCTCCGGGCCAAGATCGACATGGCCGACCCCAACCTTCTCCTCCGCGACCCGGTCATGTACCGGATCCGGCGGGCCCACCATTACCGCCGCGGCGACGCCTGGTGCGTATACCCGACCTATGACTGGGCCCACGGCCAATCCGACTCGATCGAGGGGATCACCCATTCCATCTGCACCCTGGAGTTCGAGGTCCACCGCCCCCTGTACGATTGGTTCCTTATCCAGCTCGGCATCCATCGCCCCCGGCAGATCGAATTCGCTCGCCTGAATCTGAGCCACACCGTCCTCAGCAAGCGCAAGCTCCTCGAGCTCGTCCGGGACGGGATCGTGGACGGCTGGGACGACCCCCGGATGCCGACGATTTCGGGCTTCCGGCGGAGGGGATACACGCCCGCCTCCATCCACCGCTTCGCCGACCTCATCGGCGTGGCCAAGGTCCAGAGCATCGTCGACATGGCCTTTCTCGAGAGCTGCGTCCGCGAGGACTTGAATAAGGCTTCTCTCCGAGCCATGGCCGTCCTCCGGCCGCTCCGGATCGTTCTGACGAACTATCCCGAGGGGAAGACCGAGCTTCTCGACTGCGTCAACAATCCCGAGGATCCCG
>VGJF01000199.1 GCA_016867585.1 Candidatus Aminicenantota bacterium
GAACTTCATGTTGTCGCGGAGATAGTCGAAGCCGAACTCATTGTTCGTCCCGTAGGTGATGTCGGCGCGGTAGGCGGCCTGGCGCTCGGCGTCGCCCATGTCGTGCTGGATCGTCCCGACGGACAGGCCCAGGGAGCGGTAGACCGGTCCCATCCACTCCGTGTCGCGCTTGGCCAGATAGTCGTTGACGGTGACGATGTGGACGCCTTTGCCGCTCAGGGCGTTGAGGTAGGCGGGAAGGGTCGCGACGAGGGTCTTGCCCTCGCCCGTCTTCATCTCGGCGATCCGCCCCTGGTGGAGGACGACGCCGCCGATGAGCTGGACGTCGAAATGCCGCATCCCGATCCGCCGGCGGGCGGCCTCGCGGACGACGCCGAAGGCCTCGGGGAGGATGTCCTCAAGGGAGGCGCCCTGGGAGATTCTTTCCTTGAATTCGGCCGTCTTGGCCCGGAGGGCCTCGTCGGACAGGCTTTGGATCGCGGCCTCGAAGGCGTTGATCGCTTCGACGTAGGGGCGGAGTTTCTTTAGGTCGCGCTCGCTTTTCGTGCCGAAGAGCTTCTCAGAAACCCACTTGAACATTGTCCATTTTTAGCAGAAATGGACGCGTCTTGTCAATTTCGCGGGCCCGGCCGGCCAAGACCCTTACTTCTTCCCGAGGATCTCGTCGACGAGGGGCTGGGCCTTGTAGACCTTGGTCAGGGCCTCGATGATCCCCTGGGCGTGGACCATGACCGAGCGGTTCTGGGCGTCGCTGTAAACGAACCGGGCGGGCAGGGATTGGATGTTCCCGTCGAAGAGAACGCCGCAGAATTCGGCCCTCCGGTTGATGACCGGCGAGCCGGAGTTGCCGCCGATCGAGTCGCACGTCGAGACGAAATTCAAGGGCGTCGCCTGCCGGACGGCGGCCTTGGCGGCCAGGAAGCTCGGCGGGAGAACGTAGGGATCCCGGTTCCCGTGTTTGGCCGAGAGGTCGTACAGGCCCTGAAACGCCGTGAAGAAGGGGATCTTTCGCCCGTTCTCGACGTAGCCCCTGACCGTCCCGAAACTCAACCGGAGAGTTCCCGTCGCGTCCGGCGGGACCGCGCTTCCCATGAGCTTGAAGAGGGCCTGGGCGACGAGGGCCCCGTTGGTCGTCTCGATGGACTCGACCTCGCGCTCGTACTTGCGGCGGATGCCGCGGGAGACGGGGTCGACGAGGAGGGCGAGCTTGATCATCGGATCGTCGGACAGCTGGACGGTCTCCAGTCCGCCGTCGAGATAGTTTTTCCGGACGGCCGGGTCCTTGAGTTTCGTCCCGGCGACGAGCTCCCGGGCGACGTCCTCGGCCAGGCGGCCGGTGAAGAGCCAGCGGACCTCGGCCATCGTCCCGAATTCCTTCTGGAGCTGGATGAGGGAATCGGTCAGGTTGAAGATTTCGAGCTCGTCGTAGACCGGCGTCACGGCCTGCATCCGGCGGGTCAGGCCGGGAATCGCCGACTCCCGGTACTCGCGGAGGCGCTCGGCGTCGGGCTTCGTCCGCTCCGCGGCCAGGCGGACAAGGGTCCGGGCCGTCCCGAAATAGGAGGTCGTGAACCCGGCCCCGCCCTCGAAGAAGCGGTGGAGCTTGTAAAAGGGCGCGTAGGCCTTTTCGGCGGCGGCGATTTCGTCCCAGGCTTTGTCGTAAACCGCCGCGAGTTCGGGATTCCCCCGGATGTCCTCCCGAAGGGCCTCTTCGTCCTTGAGCTTCTTGTCCATCAGGGCCTTGTCCAGGAGACCGGACTGGTATCCCGTGATCGCCTTAAGGCTGTTCTCGATTCCGAACAGCGCCCCCTGGGCCTGGCGGGCGGCTTCGGGGCCCCGGCGGCTGAAGTCTTTGAGAAGGCCGCGGCGGCGCTCATAATTGGCGATCGTCCAGGGATAGGCGACGTCGCGGAGAAACTCCAGCTGGGCATAGGTCAGAAGGCGGCCCGTCGAGCCGGGATGGCCCGAGGCGAAGACGAGGTCTCCCTCCTTAACGGGCGTCGGGCTCCACTTGAGATAGTGATTGGAGGCGATCGGCTGATCGTCTTCGTAGATCCGAAAAAGACAGATGTCGAGGTCGTAGCGCGGGTAGGTGAAATTGTCCTGGTCCCCGCCGAAGAAGGCGATGGCCGATTCCGGGGCGAAAACGAGACGGACATCGGAATAGACCTTGTAAGTGTAGAGGTGGTACATCATCCCCGAATAGAGATTGACGACCGTCGCCCGCAGGCCCGTCTTTTCCGATGCCTCCTTCTCGACGGCGGCGATGGCTTTGTTCCTCGCTTCGGCCGCCTGGGCGGGGGCCAGGCCGGGCGTTTCGGCCTCCAGGACCCTGGCCGTCACGTCCTCGATGTTTTGAAGAACCCGGAGCTCCAGACCGGGGGCTTTCAGCTCTTCGGCCCGGGTTCGGGCATAAAATCCCGTCTCCATGAGGTTTCGGTCTTTCGTGCTCAAGTTCTGGATGGCCCCCTGGCCGACATGGTGGTTCGTCATGACCAGGCCGTTTGGCGAGACGAACGAGCCCGAAGCCCCGCCGAAGTGGACCGAGGCGAGCTGGACATGCCGAAGCCATTCGTCGGTGAGGTCGAATTTGTATTTCGTCTTGAGGGCCTGGACGGGCGGGGCGTTGAACAGCCACAGCCCCTCGTCGCCGAAGAGGGGGAGGACGAGGACGAGGGCCAGAAGGGCGAATCGTTTTCCGAAGCGATAAATCATGGTCGATCCTCCAAGAAAATATCTCGTCCATCCTATCACATTTCGGGCCGGGTTGAAAAAGGACCCGGAACGGTGTATGGTATTAATGAGAATTATTCTCAAATATTAAGGACAGGTCATGACCATCATCGATCCTTCGGCGGAGGGCCGAATCCTCCGGATCGTCGACATTGCCGGCGGCGAGGGCGTCCGCCGGCGCCTTTTCGCCCTCGGCTTCCAGCCGGGCGACCGGGTCGAATGCGGCCAGCGGGGCATTTTTGGGGGTCCGGTCGTCCTGAAGAACCTTCGGACGGGAGTGTCCATGGCCGTCGGCCGGGGCATCGCCCGGAAGATCCTAGTCGCCGTCGATGACGCCGACTGAGGCCCGCGAACCCGTCGTCCTCTTCATCGGCCAGCCGAACTGCGGCAAGAGCACCCTCTTCAACGCCATCGCCGGCCACAAGGTCGAGTCGACGAACTTTCCCGGATCGACGGTCCGGCACGCCCATAGCCGGGTTGTCGTCGGGGACGCGACGCTGAACATTATCGACCTCCCGGGAGCGTATTCCCTTTGCCCTTCCGACCCGGCCGAGAAGGTCGCCCTGACCCATCTCTTCCGGGAGAAATCCGACGTCCTCATCAACGTCGTTGACGCCTCGATCCTCGGCCGGAGCCTCGAGCTGACCCTCGAGATCCTCGAGATGGGGCTGCCGATTGTCGTCGCCCTCAACATGCTCGACTTGGCCGAAAAAAAAGGGATTTCCGTCGATCCGGTCAAGCTCGAGGCGGCCCTCGGCGTTCGCGTCGTTCCGACGATCGCCGTCCATGGGCGGGGGATTCGGGAGCTCGTCGAGGCCGCCCTGGAAGCCGCCGCGGGCCCCCGTCGTCCTTCCCTCCGTCCGGGCTGGACGCCCGCCGTCGAGGCCCGGATCGGCGAGCTCGTCGGCGCCCTGCCGGCCGATTTCCCGGTCGTCTTCAACGCCCGATTCACGGCCATCCGGCTGATCGAATCGGGAGAGGCCTACGGCGGGGATTTTTCGGCCGCATCCGGCCTCGGGATCGGAACCGCCCTCGAGCAAACCCGAGCCGCCCTCGAGGCCGATC
Organism: Candidatus Aminicenantota bacterium; assembly: GCA_016867585.1. GTDB lineage: Bacteria > Acidobacteriota > Aminicenantia > Aminicenantales > UBA4085 > JAAZPG01. The sequence goes on from VGJF01000199.1 coordinate 3,799, forward strand.
GCGGCCTTCCGGCCTATGAGGTCCTGGCCGCCGAACGGCATCACCAGGCCCAGAAAATCTTCGAAGAGACGAGCGTCGTCCGCCGCCGGACCCGCCGCAGCTTTCCGGAACGGCTCGACGACGTCCTCATGCACCCCTTTATCGGCTACGTCGTCCTAACCGGCGTCTTCCTGGCTTTCTTTTTCATCATCTTCAAGGCGGGCTCGCCCCTCGAGGCCTTTTTTCTTCGCCCCCTGGAAAGCGCCAAGGCGGCCATCGACGCCCGATGGGGGAGGAGTCTCTGGGCCACCCTCCTCGACGGCCTCCTCCAAGGGGTCGGCGGGGGCGTGGCCATCGTCCTGCCGTATTTCATCCCCCTGCTCTTCCTCATGGCCGTTCTCGAGGACGCGGGCTATCTCGCCCGGGCGGGTTTCCTCCTCGACACGTTCATGCACCGGCTCGGCCTCCACGGCAAGTCCGTTTCGCCCTTCGTCCTCGGCTTCGGCTGCAACGTCCCGGCCATCACCGCGACCCGGACCCTCGAATCGAGGCGCGACCGGATGTTGACCTCGCTGCTCATCCCCTTCATTCCCTGCTCCGCCAGGACGACGATCATCCTCGCCCTGGTCGCCTTCTATCTCGGCCCGCTCTGGGCCATGGGCTTCTATGTCGCCAACCTGGTCCTCGTCGCCGGCCTCGGCCGCATCCTGTCTCTCTTCCTGCCCTCGGAATCGCCGGGCCTCATCCTCGAGATCCCGATGCTCAAGGTCCCGTCGCCGCGCCTCATCGCCTTGAAGGTTTATCTTCATCTCAAGGCATTCGTCCGGCTCGCCTGGCCGCTCCTCATCGGCGGGAGCGTCGTCCTGAGCCTGTTTCAATATTTCCGGTGGGACAGGACCTTCAACGTCGTCCTCGCTCCACTCGTCTCGGGGCTCCTCGGCCTTCCTCGGGAGCTCGGGGTGACGCTTATCTTCGGATTCCTCCGCAAGGAGCTTTCCCTGGTCATGCTCCTCCAAGCCCTGGGGACGACGTTCCAGGAGCTGCCGAGGCTGATCACCAAGGAGCAGATGGTCGTTTTCACCGTTTTCGTCAGCCTCTTCATCCCCTGCCTGTCGACCTTCGTCACCCTCTGGAAGGAGTCGGGCCGGAAAATCGCCTTCCTCTCGGCCGGACTGAGCGTCGGCGCGGCCCTCGTCCTGGGCTTCATCGTGAGGCTGCTGGTCTGATAAGATTGACACGGCTCCGGGCCGGACATATCATGCGGGACCGAGGAGGGCCGAGCCCATGGACAACGGAACGAACCGGACGTCGGATCTGCTAGCGCGATTCGACAAGCTCCAGGAAAGGCTGAGGCCTCTCTGGAAGCAGATCGGCCGGTCCGATCCCGGGAGCCGCGTTCTCGAAGAGGCCAACACCGTCGTCGTTCTGCCGTCGCTCACGGTCGATTTCGAGCTCGACATGCCCGCCCAGCAGGTCTATGAGGAGCGGATGCCGTTCATGCTGTTCCTCCTCCGCCAGCCCAGAATCCGGCTGATATACGTGACCTCGGTCCCGATTCCGGAAGAAGTCATCGATTATTACCTGGGCCTCCTGCCCGGGGTCGGCTTCGGGAACGCCCGCCGCCGCCTGGCCCTGGTTTCCCCGCAGGACGGTTCGCGGCGCCCCTTGGTCGCCAAGATCCTCGATCGGCCGAGACTCATCGGTCATATCCGGAGCCTCATCCCGGACTTGAACACGGCCCACCTCGTCCCCTTCGTGACGACGGACATGGAGCGCGACCTGGCCGTCAGGCTGGACATCCCGATGTACGCCGCGGATCCGCGCTTCTTCGCCTTCGGGACGAAGAGCGGCTGCCGCCGGCTGTTCTCCGAGGAGGGCGTCGTCCATCCTCTGGGGGAGGAAAACCTGCGCTCTAAGGACGAGCTCGTCGGCGCCGTCCGCCGCATGAGGGCCCGCAAACCGTCCCTTTCGCGTCTCATCGTCAAGCTCAACGAGGGCGTTTCGGGATACGGAAACGCCCAGCTTTCTCTCGAAGGCCTGCCCGAGCCCGGCTCCGCCGGCGAAGTTTCGGCCTTGGAACACCGGATGGAAAAACTCGGCTTCGCCTCAAAGGAGATCACCTTCGAGTGGTATCTGGGGGAGTTGGGGAAAAAGGGCGGGATCGTCGAGGATCTCATCGCCGGCGAAGGCCTGGTCAGCCCGAGCGCCCAGCTCCGCATCAGCCCCTTGGGCGAGGTCGAACTTCTTTCCACCCACGACCAGATGCTCGGCGGAGAGTCGGGACAGATCTATCTCGGGGCGGTCTTTCCGGCCGACCGGGCGTACGGCCCGTTGATCATGCGCGAGGCCGAAAAAGTCGGCCGCCGGCTCGCTCGAGAGGGCGTCGTCGGGCGTTTCGCCATCGATTTCATCGCCGTGAAGAAGGCGGACGGATCCTGGGAGCCGTATGCTATCGAAATCAACCTCCGCAAGGG
>VGJF01000200.1 GCA_016867585.1 Candidatus Aminicenantota bacterium
TATTCAAGCTATCAGCGCACCATATACATAAGGCCCTGAACAGCAATCAACGACGTAAAAGGGGTGAGATTTAGGGTTGAGGCGCAAAATCTTTAGGCGAATAGCCGTCCGTGGAAATCGAGGCTAGTCGATTGAATAATATTCTTTCTCGGACAGCACCTCGCGATAAGGAGTTTATTAAATGTGCTCCTTCTGGCGATCGAAACCAGTGGTAGAACCATCGGGTATCAAGAATACCTTCACGTCCTTTCAAAACGACATAATCCGGGCTGGTAATACCGGTTTCGTCTCCAATATCTACAATCGAAATTGATCCGAGAAGAATACGCATTGGATTGTAGAACACGGTGACCGGATCAGCGACTTTGTACCGCTCCGGCGTCTTGCCCACAGGTTCCTTGGCGAGAGCGAGTCCCTCGCGCGTTGCCCCGAGAACCGGGTATTTTGGCCATTCTTTTCCGACGCCATTTCTTACTTCAATAAGACAATCACCAAGCTGACGACGATCTCTTCGTCCACAGATAAGGCTTTCGCGAATCAAGGAAAAGGGAAGAGCTTTGACGGCTTCAAGGCGCTCCTGGGCCGCCGCGCGGGCTTTATCGACGACGGCCATTTGCTCATTAAGAATCGCCGCGATCCGCTGCTGTTCGGGCAGCGGTGGGAGGGGGATTTCAAATTTTTGAAGAGAAGATTTAGAGACTTCTGAGAATGTTGCACCGATGCCTAAAGACTGAATATCTGAGACTGCACGCTTCAACGCCCAATACAGAAATAACGAATTTATACTCGGGCTAGGAATAAAACTTTTGCAGCCTTGATTCGTACAGAACGGAACGCCTGCAACTGATATATATCCAATAGGTGCGCGACTCGACATAATAACAGTATCAACGGGTAATATATCAATCCCGCAACTCCGCATTCCATCAATAGTAATTCGTCTCCCAGATGAGGAGATTGTTACTTCCGAATTCTTTCCTAAATCTATGGGAGTTATCCAAACGATATCTCCATTCCAATAGTCCGATTTCCCCGTGTCGGGGGTAGTACCTCCGACTATGTTGCATACTTCCTCTAATCTCACCCGGCGCCAGCCGGCGGGGAGCCTTTTTTCTTTATCAACTAAGATCGGCATCTCGGCGGCTGTCCTCTATTTCATCGGCGGCTGCCCTACGCCTTCTCGAGAAGGGCGGCAATTTGTTCGGGAGAGGGAAGTTGTCCTTCCAATTCCTTCGGCAATTTTTTAAAGATGCGATACGTCGCGACTCCGATAGGTTTCCGTGCGTCGCGCAGGGCATATTCGACGATCGTGCGGCGTTTTTCCTTGCACAGGATGATGCCGATGGACGGATTTTCGTCCTTCTCGCGGACAAGCTCATCCAAGGCCGCCAGGTAGAATTGCATTTTGCCGACGAATTCGGGCTCGAACTCCCCGACTTTCAGCTCAACGGCGACAAGACATTTCAGTCTGCGATGATACAGCAGAAGATCGATGAAATATTCTTTCTCATCGATTTCGAGACGGAATTGGCTTCCGACGAAGGCAAACAATCCTCCCATAGCTCTCAAGAAATCCTCGATTCTTGCTACCAGAGCCCGCTCAAGTTCCCGTTCGGCGTGTTCTGCGCCCAATTCGAGGAAATCGAAGGTATATTCGTCCTTGACGGCGAGTTTGGCCTGGGCGCGGAGCTCGGGCGTCAACGCCCGATCGAAATTGGTTTGATTCAACAAAGTCTTTTTGTAGGACTGGTTCTCTATTTGGTGAATCAGGACATTCTTGGACCAACCGAACTTTCGGGTCATGCGGATGTAGAATTCGCGCTCAAGAGGATCTTTACAGCGTTGAAGGATGATGAGGTTATGGCTCCAGCCGATTTGTGCAACCAATGGTTGCACTTTTTGGGAATCACGATAGGTTAAGAAGAATTCGCGTATATAGAACAAATTCCGTCGCGAAAATCCGGCCATCCCAGGATACTCGGCTCGAAGGTCTTCTGCGAGCAGGTCAACAATTGATTCCCCATGTGAGGCGCCCGAGAGACGTTCCACGATCATCCGCCCGATGTCCCAATATAGCGATACGAGTTCCTTATTAACCGAGCGCAAAGCTTCATACTGGGCCGAGCGGACACGTTCTTTTATATCCGCCAGCAGGCGGCCATAATCGGAATTCGTAATTTCTCCAACCAGTGGTGCGAGTTTTTTACCCGAGTTTGCTTTTTTCATGCGGCGAACATCCTCGTTTTGGTCTCCACGAGCAATTCGCGCGGGTTGCCCGCCAGATAAAGGGCTTCCAGCCCCCCCGCCGCCCGGACTTCGGGTGTTTGAAAGATCTGCGGATTCTCCAGTCCTTCGGTTCCGCCGCGCTCGAATTGGGCGGCGATGGCGCGAATCGTCGCCGCCGTTTTTCCTGGCAGGCCCTTGATCCAGTCTTCGTGCTTGTAGGCAAAAGCACGGGCCCTATCGCGGCGTGTGCGCGGATTCATTCCCCAGCCGAGCTCGGCCAGGACGTCGTAGAGGTCGTATTCCCCTTTGCCGTCCACCATGCGGACGACGTTTGGAGAATATCCGCCCGTCACGAGCGTATCGATCAATTCCTGCCGCGATGGCGGGTTGATCCACCGGGAACGGAAGTCGGAGAGGGTATGAACCTCCTCGACCAGCCGCTGGGCCAGCCGGGCCTTGTATTCATCCAGGGGAACGGGCATCGCCTTGCCGTCCACTTCGGCGACGATATAGCGTCCTGCATCCGTGATGTGGACGTCGAAGCCTTCGACACTGATGGTCGGCTCGGGCTCCGGAGGAGGTTGCGGGGGCTCTCCTTCTTTTCTCTCACGCGGTGGCTTGGAAATGAATTCTCCTCCGAAGAGGCGCGTCGCGTCCGTATAGTCGTAGACGCGGAACATCAGCTTTCCGGTGGGGGCGTCGATGCGGGTTCCCCGCCCGACCATCTGATGGAAGCTGATAGGGCTTTTAAGATACTTGAAAAAGACGATGTTCCGGACGCAGGGGACGTCGACTCCCGTGGTCAAGAGGTCAACCGTCGTGGCGATGAAGTGGCTGCGGGACGAGGCGCGGAGGTCGGGAAGCTGGTCGTTTCCGCTGCTGGCGGCCGTGCACTTGAAGGCGAAATAATCCAAGCGTTGTCGCTTGTTGTCGGCGCACCACCTGGCGTAGAGATTGTTCAGGCAGACGGCCACGTCGTCGGCATGGCGGTCGCGGGCGCAGAAGATGATGGTCTTTTGTTCGGGTTGGCCGGCGTCGAGCAAGTAGTTGAAAAAGTCACCGCACATAGCCAATACGCGGTCGGGCAGCAGGATGCGGTCCTCGTATTGAGTTCGCTCGTAGAGTTCGTCGATCTGCTCGGCTGAGATGGGCAATCCCGTGGCGGCGTCGATGGGATTCCGGGCGATTATTTCTTCCCGGGTGATGCCGGTATCGTCGAGGTTAACCCGGCCTTTCTGGATTTCGCAAGCCGCGAGGTAGCCGTCTTCGATGGCCTGGGCGATGTCGTATTCATAGGCCGGCCCGCCGAAGTAAGCCAGGTTGTTGGCCGTGATTTCCGCGTCGGCCAGGATCTCGGGGCTGAGGCCATAGTAGCGTCGAGGTGACACGTGTCGCAGAACGCTCCCGGGTTCGACCTGTCCTTCGGCGGCCATCGGAACGGCGCGGGCCGATCTCTCGAAGTCTTCGACTTCCTTCTGAATGCGCTCAGCCAGCCGGCGCGGAGTGGCCGTCAGGCCGATATGCACGGCATTTCGATTGCGGGTCAGCACCTGAGACCACTTCCCCCACGCCGAGCGGTGGCATTCGTCGATGACGACATGGGTGAAAAAATTTTCGGGGTAAAAGGCTGTCAGGAACGTGGCGTCGCCGTTTTCGTTCTCAACGCCGAGGGTCTGATAGGTTGCGACGTGGACGCGGGCGTTTTTGGCATTGTTGGTCCCGTCGGGTTTACGATAAACCTCAGCTGCGTCCGCCCCGAAAACATTCTGAAAGGCCTTGACGGCCTGGGTGCGAAGTTCGTCGCGGTCGCAGACGAACAAGGCCCGGGTCATCTGCCCGGCGTCCGAGATTCGCTTGAGGAGATTGACGGCGATATAGGTTTTCCCGGAACCGGTGGCGAGGGCAAGAAGGGCGCGCTTGGGTTCGCCGGAGCGTTCGCAACGGGCGATTTTCTCCATCACGGCGCGAATGGCGGCGTCTTGATAATAGCGTCGTGTGCCTTCTCCTCCCGGGTAGGATTGAAGCAAAGGCCGGGCGGCGGGGGAATCGAGCTTAAAACCCATTCCTCGTTCGTAGCGGGTCCGAAGCTCTTCCGGAGTGGGGAATTCGGCAAGGGGCTTCGGCGGGGATGTCAGTCCGGTAAAACAATCGAATTCGACGAAAAGATGGCCGTTGGAGGAAAAAACGAATTTGATGTTCAGCCGCTTGCATTCCGCGTAGCCCTTGGCTTGATCCAGCCCGTGTCCGGCGGGGAGATTTTTCTTCTTGGCCTCGATGAGCGCCAAGGCGACGGGCTGGGTGTCGACGTTGACCTTGACCCGCAGGGTGTAGTCGATCTTGCCGCGGGAGCGCCGCCGAGCCCGGCCGTTGATGATCTCGACCGTCCCCGCCGTTTCTTCTCGCCGGATCAGATCCTCGGTCCAGCCGCGCTTGTGGATGGCCGGGTCGATGAGCTTCGCCCTGGTATCGGCCTCATTGAGGCTCATGGGAAAAGGATATCCCCCGCCGCTCAAGCCTGTCAATAAAAACAAAAATCTCAGCGGACGTCGGCGACGGCGGCGTTGGGGACGCGATTCGTCTCCTTATTTTGTTTCTCCCGTCAGGGGGTCGGCGAGGGTCAGGCGGTGGACCTTGCCGAGCTTCTCGAGCGGGCCGGCCCACTTGTCGCCGCCCTTGTTGCACGGCTCCCACTCGCCGACGATCATGAGGGCCATCTTCTCCGGCTGGAGATACTTCTTGGCGACCTCGAGGACCCTGGCCTTGGTCACGGCCGAGATCTTGTCCCGGTACGTCTTGTAGTAATCCATCGGCCGTCCGGTCATCTCCAGGTTGGCGAAGGTCGACATCGTCGCCTGGGCCGACTCGAAGGAGCTCGGAAAGCTTTCGAGATAGTAGTTGATCGCCGTCTCCATCTCCGCGTCCGAGACGAGGTCCCCCCGGATCCGGTTGATTTCGGCCAGGATGAGGGAAATCGCGTAGCCGACGGTCTCGGATTTCGTCTGGACGAACCCGGAGAATGTCCCGGGGAAGCCCCAGCGGTAGGAGAAGCGGCTGCCCTGGCTGTAGGACAGGCCTTCGTCCGAGCGGACCTTGGTCGTGATCCGCGAGGTGAAGCTTCCGCCGCCGAGGATGAAGTTCATGACCTGGACGGCGAAGTAATCCGGGTTCGTGTCCTCGAGGCCGAGATGGCCGAGGCTGATGTATCCCTGATTGATCGGCATCTGGATGAAATAGACCCCCGGCTCCGGAGCGGGGAAGCTTTTCGAGAAGGCCGGGAAAGAGACGGTCTTGTTCGTCCAGCCCGCGACGGCCTTGTCGATCTTGGCCTTGAGGTCGGCCTTGGCGAAGTCGCCGGTCGCGACGAGAATGATGTTCTTGGGGAAGAAGTGCCGGGCGTGGACGTCCTTGAGGTCGGCCGGCGTGACCGCCTCGTAGGATTTCTGGGTCGGCCGCCACGTCAACGGGCCGTCGCCGTAGAGGAGCTTCTCGTATTCCCGGCTCAGGACGCCGTTGGGCTGGTCGTTGGCCGAGCGGAGCTGCTGGATGAGCCGGGGCTTGGCCAGGGCGAGGGCCGGTTCGCGGAACTCGGGATTCATCAGGACGTCGAAGAAAATCGCCAGACCCTCGTCGAGGTCCTTGCCGAGGACGGAAAGCGACAATGTCGAGGTCCGGTCGCCGACGTTGAATCCCAGGGACCCGCCGAGGAAATCGATCCGCTCCTCGATGGCCGTCCCTTCGCGGGTTTTCGTCCCGCCGCGGATGAGCGTCGCGCTCATCAGGGCGTCGAGCCCCTGCTTCTCCTTGGGGAGATAGAGGCCGCCGAAATGGATGAGGGCGGAGATATTGACGAGGGGCAGGCCGCGGTCTTCCTGCACGTAGCCGCGGAGGCCGCCGGCGAACTCGGTCCGGAAGGCTTTCGGATCGGGCGGATCGTAGCGGAGCGGGGCGAATTTCAGCTCGGACGGCTTCTGGACCTGGGCGATGCCGGAGGCGGCCAGGGCCAGGGCGAGGGCG
>VGJF01000201.1 GCA_016867585.1 Candidatus Aminicenantota bacterium
CCGAGATGAGCGTCTCGATTTACCAAAAAGGCGAAAAGCTCAGCGCCGAGCCGAACGTCGTCCCCTTGTGCGACGTCCTGCTCGTCCTCCTGATCATTTTCATGGTCGTCACCCCCCTCGTCCAGCAGGGGGCCGACGTCCGGTTGCCGACCGCCATCAACACGGTCAACATGCCGGAAAACCCCGAGGTCGTCCTCTACATCAAGAAGGACGGCTCGATGCTCCTCAACGCCGACAAGGTCACGATCGACGACATCGCCTCCAAGCTCGAAGAGGCGTTCCTGACCGTTCAGGACAGGAAGCTGTACCTCAAAGCCGATGGAGACCTCGAATACGGCAAGCTCGTGGATGTCTACGAAAAAATCCGCGAGGCGGGCATCGAAAACATCGCCATCATCACCCAGAAGAAGACCGAACAGGGATAAAATCCTCCGCCCGTTCCCAAGGAAGGCGCGGCCGCGCCTTCCTTTTTTTTTGCCCGCGTTTCATGCCGGAGGTCGCCGGATCCGGCGCCCCAGCCCCTCGTTCAAGCTCCCGGTCCTGTATCCGGCCAGGTCGAGGGTGACGTAAAGATAGCCGAGTTTCTTGAACCGGGCGACGATCTTCGGCCTGACCTCCGGCCGGAGGACCCTCGGGAAATCCGGCGGGAGGACTTCGATCCGGGCGGTCGAGCCGTGATGCCTCACCCGGAGCTGGCCGAAACCCAGGCGGCGGAGGAACTCCTCGGCCCGCCCGACTTGGCTCAGGCTCCGGCGCTCGATCGGGGTGCCGTAGGGAAAGCGCGAGGCAAGGCAGGCCAGCGACGGCTTGTCCCAGGTCGGCAGGCCGGCCCGTTTCGAAAGCCGCCGGATCTCGGCCTTCCTCAAACCCGCCTCCTTGAGGGGCGAGCGGACGCCCATCTCCCGGCCGGCCCGCTCGCCCGGCCGGAAATCGCGCGTATCGTCGGCGTTGGACCCGTCGAGGATCCAGGGAAATCCCTCCGCCGCGGCGATCGCTTTCGTCGCCGTCCACAATTCACCCTTGCAATAGTAACACCGCCGCTCCGGATTCTTGGCGAAGCGCGGGTCGTCGAGCTCGTGCGTCTCGATGAAGACATGGCGGACCTTCAGCCGCCGGGCCAGCCGGCGGGCCTCCCGGATTTCGCGGGCCGGATACGTCTCCGATCCGGCCACGACGGCCAGGACGTTCGCCCGGCCGAGGGCGTCGGCGGCCGTTTTCAGGAGAAAGGTGCTGTCCACGCCGCCCGAGAAGCCGACGGCGACCCGGCCCATCTCCCGGAGGCGCCGTCGGAGAAGGCGGAGCTTTTCGGACGTCGACTTAGTCCCGGCCATGGGGATCCTCCTTCCCGGCCTTGGCGGCCCGCCTGACCTCTCGGACGAGTTCACGGACGAGGCGGTCTTCCGGGACGCGGCGCAGGGGACGGCCTCGGACGAAGATCGTTCCGGCGCCGCGGCCGGCGGCCAGGCCGACATCGGCTTCGCGGGCCTCGCCAGGCCCGTTGACGGCGCATCCCATGACGGCCACGGTCAGGGGCGCCTCGAGGCCGGCGACCGCCCGTTCGACCTCGGCGGCGATGGCTCGGAGGTCGACCTCCGACCGCCCGCAGGCCGGACAGGAGACGATCATCGGGCCGCGCCGCCGCAGCCCGAGGCAGGCCAAGATGTGATACGCGACGGCCACTTCCTCCACCGGCGCAGCCGTGAGCGAGACCCGGATCGTGTCGGCCAGGCCTTCGCGAAGGAGCCAGGCCAGCCCGACGGCCGATTTCACGGCCCCGGGGACGAGAGTCCCCGCTTCGGTCATCCCGGCATGGAAAGGATAGTCGACTTTCCGGGCCAGGAGCCGGTAAGCCTCGACCGTCCGGAAAACATCGGACGCCTTGAGGGAAACCTTGATCGTCCGGAAGCCCGTCTCTTCCAGGAGGCGGATATGCCGGAGGGCGCTTTGGACCATGGCCGCCGGAGTCGCCGCCCCGTATTTCGCCAGGAGGTCCTTCTCGAGCGAGCCCGCGTTCACTCCGATCCTGATGGGAACGGCTCTGTCCTTGGCCGCCCGGACGACCTCCCGGACCTTTTCCCTGGAGCCGATCGTCCCCGGGTTGAGGCGAAGGCCGTCGGCGCCGCCGTCGAGGCAAGCCAAGGCGAGCCGGTGGTCGAAATGGATGTCGGCGACGAGGGGGAGTCGGGTCCGTTTTTTCAGCCGGCCGAAGGCGGCCGCGGCTTCGGCATCGGGTATGGCCAGACGGACGATCTCGCAACCGGCCTTCTCGAGCTTCCGGATTTCGGCCTCCGTCGCCCGGATGTTCCGGGTATCGGTCTTGGCCATCGACTGGACGGAGATCGGCGCGCCTCCGCCGATGACCACGTTTCCCACCCGGATGGGGACGGTTCGACGGCGGGGGACTTCGGGCTGGCTTCGAGCGGCCATGGTCAGAAAGGCATCAGGCTCGACCAGCCGTTCGGCAGGCGTTTGACGACGTCGTTGAGGATGATGAAGGTGATCAGGGCGATGAAGATGACGAACCCGACCTGCATCCAAATCTGGCGGGCCTTGGGGGCCAGGTCGCGGCGGAACAGGCCCTCGACGGCCAGGACGAAGAGTTGGCCCCCATCGAACACGGGGATGGGGAAAAGGTTGAGCATGCCGAGTTGGAGGCTGATGAGGGCGATCCAGCTGACCAGGGGCCAGAAGCCCATTTTCAGGGCGGCGTACGAGAAATTCGCGATCTCGAGCGGCCCTCCAACCTGCCGGACCGAAGTCTCTCCGGTGACAAGGTTCTTGAGGAAATCAACGACGAGGAAAGCCAGGCGCTTGTTCTCCCGCCAGCTCTGCCCGAAGGCCGAGAAGAATCCGAAGGTTTTCGTCACGGACTGGGCGGCGTGGAGGACGCCGATTTTGCCGACGCTGCCCTCCCGGCGGGGCGTCACGGACAGGGTCAGCTCCCGGCCGTCCCGCTCGACGAGAAACGTCAACTCGCGCCCGGGATTGCCTTCCAAGACCTCGATGAACCGGTAGAAATAGACCGTTTCGCCGTCGACCGCCTTGACGACGTCTCCCGGCCGGAGTCCGCCCTTCTCGGCCGGAGAGCCGGGATTGACCATCTGGATCTGGGTCAGGATCTTTCCATAAAAACCGGCATAACCCATTTCGTACCGGGTCCTTTTTTCCGTGGTCAAGGGGATGGACATCGCCTGTCCGCCGCGGCGGATATCGATCGTGATTTCCCTCTCCGGCCTCGTCCCGACGGCGATTTCGACATCGCTCCAGGCCGCGACGCTCCGGCCGTTGACCGCCAAGATCTCGTCGTCCGCCCGGAGGCCGGCTTTTTCGGCCGGAGAGCCGGCCTCGATCCAGCCGATGACCGGAGGGCTTTCGAGATATGCGGGCGCGGTCACCCCGGCCATGTTGACGGCCGCGACGAGGACGATGGCCAGGAGGATGTTCATCACCGGGCCCATGGCGATGACGAGGAAGCGCTCGAGACGGGTTTTAGCCATGAAATCGTCCGGAGCGAGGGCCCGGCCAGGCTCGAACAGCCCCTCCCCCAGGAATTTGACGTACCCCCCCATCGGAAGGAGGCTGACCCGGTAATCCGTGTGGCCTTTCTTGACCCCGAAGAGCCGCTTCCCGTACCCGAAGGAGAAGACTTCGACCCGGACTCCCGCCAGCTTGGCCATGAGGAAATGGCCGAGCTCGTGGATGAAGACCAGGATGCCGAAGACGATCAGAAAGGCGAGGATCGTTCCGAAAATCGTGCCCATGTCAGGTCCTTTTAGCGATGAGATTCCGGGTCAGCGAACGAACCCGGAGGTCTTCGGCGAGGATGTCGTCCAGCCCGCCGAGGTCGAGGGGGCGGTATCGCTCCAACACGGAGGCGACCGTCCGGTGAATGTCCGAAAAGCTGATCCGGCCGCCGAGGAAAGCGTCGACGGCGGCCTCATTGGCCGCGTTCAGGGCGATCGGCGCGCTCCGTTCCTCCGCCAGGGCCCAGGCGGCGAGTTCGATCATCGGAAACCGCCGGGGGTCGACCGGGTGGAACTCGAGCCGTCTCAGGGAGGCCAGGTCGAGCGGCGGAAGGGGGCTCTCGAGCCGCTCCGGATAGGTCAAGGCGACTTGGATGGGAATCCTCATGTCCGTCGGGCTGAGCTGGGCGAGGACGGACCCGTCGCGCATCTCGACCAGGGCGTGGACGACGCTCTGGGGATGGATGAGGATCTTGAGCTTGGCCGGCGGAAGTCCGAAGAGGTAACGGGCTTCGATGAGCTCGAGCCCTTTGTTCATCAGGGTCGCCGAGTCGACCGAGACCTTCTTCCCCATCTTCCAGCGGGGATGGGCCAGGGCTTCGGCCACGGACTTCCGGGCCATCGCCCTCAGGGGCACTCTCAGAAACGGCCCGCCCGAGGCCGTCAGGATCGCCGTCCGGACGGCGGAGAGATCCTCTCCGGCCAGGCACTGAAAAATCCCGCTGTGCTCGGAATCGACGGGAATGACCGTCGACTTCCAACGGCGGGCCTCCCGCAGGAGCAGCGGCCCGGCCGCGACCATGGATTCCTTGTTGGCCAGGGCGACGGTCTTGCCCGCCTTGACCGCGGCCAAGGTCGGCCTCAGCCCGCTCGTCCCGGTGATGGCCGAGACGACGATATCGTTGCCGTTGAAGGCCGCGGCGTCCTCGGCCCCCTCGGGCCCGAAGGCGACCAGGGTCTTTGTCCGCCCGACGAGGCCGGCCAGAACCCCGGCGTCCTCCCGGCGGACGACCGAAACGAGAGCAGGTCGGAATTCCCGGATCTGCTCGGCCAGGAGCTTCAGGTTCGCGCCCGCGGCCAAAGTCGAGACCCGGAACCGGCGGGGCAGGCGGCGGATGACGTCCAGCGCGCTTCTTCCGATCGAACCCGTGGACCCGAGGACGGCGACATTACGCATCATGGCCGCCCCCATGCCAGGCAGAGAAAGTAATAGAACGCCGGGGCGGCCAGAAGATACCCGTCCAGGCGGTCGAGGAATCCGCCATGGCCGGGAAGGAGGCCGGAGGAATCCTTGACTCCGGCCGCCCTTTTGAAAAGCGATTCGACCGGATCCCCGGCCTGGGAGACGAGACCGAGCAGAGCCCCGGCCAGGGCGTGGACGGCGGGCGATCCCCCCGCGAACAGCACGGCCCCGGCCCCGACGGCCGCGGCGACCGAAAGGACGAACCCGCCGACGGCGCCCTCCCAAGTTTTGTTCGGGCTGGCCCAGGGCGCCATCTTCCGGCGCCCGAAGAGCTTTCCGATCAGCATGGCCCCGGTGTCGCCGATGACGATGACGGCCAGAAAAAAATAGAGGGCCGAAGGGCCGTGCTCGAGACGGAGGCCGTAAACATAGCCCATCGTGAACCCGATGTAGACGGCCCCGAAGGCGGTCACGGCGATGGCCGCGGGAAAGGCGACGACCGCCTCGAGGGACCGGACCCCGAAGAGAAAGACCATGGCCAGCCCGAAGAGCCCGAGAGCGAGGGCCATCTCGGGCTTCAGGCCGGGAACGACCCAGGGGAGCTGGAGAAGAAGGGCCAAGGCCGTTCCGGCCGCCGGGCGCACCTCGATCTTGCGGCGCCGGGCGAGTCCGTAGAACTCCAGGAGCCCGGCGACGACGAGAATTTGGAGAAGGCCGAAGAACACCGGGGGGGGCGACCATTGGACCACGGCCGCGATGACGGCCAGGAGGACGACGGCGGTGGGAAGGCGTCGGCGGAGACTCATCGAGGGGGACGGATGTCGCCGAAACGGCGCTCGCGTTTCTGATAATCGAGGACGGCCTGGAGAAGATGCTTTTTCCGGAAATCCGGCCAGTACGCCGGCGTGATCCAGATCTCGGCATAGGCGATCTGCCAAAGGAGGAAATTCGAGATCCGGTGTTCTCCGCTCGTCCGGATGAGGAGGTCCGGGTCGGGCAGGCCGGCGGTGTAGAGATAGCGGGCGAAGCCGTCCTCGTCGAGGCGGTCCGGATCGATGGCGCCTTCCCGGAGGATCGCCCGGGCCGCGTCGACGATTTCGGCCCGACCGCCGTAGTTCAAAGCCAGGCCGATCGTCATCCGGCTGTTCGTCCGGGTCAGCGCCTCGACCCGGTCGAGCTGCCGGCGGACCGTGTCCGGCAGCCCCTGCTTCTGGCCGACCACGATCAGGCGAAAGCCGTTCTCGACAAGGACCTTGTCCTCCCTCTTGAGGTAGT
>VGJF01000202.1 GCA_016867585.1 Candidatus Aminicenantota bacterium
CCCGGCGATCCTCGAGCTCGACGGCTGGGGCGCGCCCTTTAGCCGTTTCCCGGACGGGACGATCGCCCAGCGGCCTTTCGGCGGAGCCGGTTTCCCCCGGACCTGTTACGCCCAGGACCGGACCGGGCTCGTCCTCCTCCACACCCTCTACGAGCAGTGCGTCCGGCGCGGGATCGCCTTCTACGACGAATGGCTCGTCACGACGCTCGTCGTCCGCGACGGCCGATGCCTCGGGCTTGTCGCCTTCGACCTGGGGAGCGGCGAGGTCATGCCCCTCCGCTCCCGGGCCGTCATCTTCGCCACCGGCGGCTACGGGCGCGTCTTCCTTCGCACGACGAACGCCTACATCAACCTCGGCGGCGGGATCGGGATGGCCTTCCGGGCCGGCGTCCCCCTCAAGGACATGGAGTTCGTCCAGTTCCATCCGACCTCGCTCCACGGGAAAAACATTCTCATCTCCGAGGCGGCCCGGGGCGAAGGCGGATACCTCGTCAACAACCGGGGCCGCCGGTTCATGGAGGACTACGCCCCCAAAACCATGGAGCTCGCCCCCCGCGACATCCTCGCCCGGGCCATCCAGACCGAAGTCGACAAAGGCCACGGATTCGCCGACGAATACGTCCATCTCGACCTCCGCCACCTCGGGAAGGATAAAATCCTCAAGCGCCTGCCCGGAATCCGGGACATCTGCCTGAACTTCCTCGGCTTGGACCCGATTGACGCGCCGATCCCCATCCAGCCCGCCCAGCACTATTCCATGGGCGGGATCGACGTCGACGTCGACTGCGCCTCGCCGGTCGAGGGGTTCTACGCCGCCGGTGAATGCGCCTGCGTCAGCGTCCACGGGGCCAACCGCCTGGGCGGGAACTCCCTCCTCGAGGCCGTCGTCTTCGGCAAGATCGCCGGAGCCTCGGCCTCCCGGTACGTCAAGGGCGGCTCCCCCCCGGCGGCGGCGGAGCGGGCCGTGGACGAGGAGTCGCGCCGGTTCCGGGACCGGCTGGCCGAGATCCGCCGGCGCGATTCGGGCGAGAACGTCTTCGGCCTTTTCAACCGGCTGAAGGCCGTCATGAGCGAGAACGCCGGGATCTTCCGGACGGAAAAACCCCTCGGCCGGGCCCGGGAGGAAATCCGCGCCCTCCGCGACGCCGCCCCGAAAGCCTACATCTACGGCTCGATCGGCAAGTACTGCCAGGAACTCCTCATCCTGGCCGAATTCGGCTACATGCTCGACGTGGCCGAAGCCATCGTCCAAGGCGCCCTTCTCCGGGAAGAGACCCGGGGATCCCACTATCGCCGCGATTTTCCGGTGCGGCTGGACGACCACTGGCTGAAGCACACGATCGTCGCCTGGACGGAGCGGGGCTTGGAGACGAGCTACCGTCCGGTCAAGACCGACAAGTACAAGCCGCAGGAACGGAAGTATTAGGGAGGGTCATGGCCAAGACCTTCAAGATCCTGCGCTTCGACCCGGTCCGGGACGCCAACCCCCATTTCCAGGAATTCCTCCACGATCCCAAGCCCACGGACTCCATCCTCGAGGCCCTCAAGGACATCCGCGACCGGCAGGACCCGTCGCTGGCCTTTCGCTACAGCTGCCGGGAGGCCGTCTGCGGCTCGTGCGGCTTGACGGTCAACGGGAAGATCTGCCTGGCCTGCAAGGAGATCGTCGGCCGGATCGAGGCCGACCTCATCGTCGTCGAACCCCTGCCCAACTTCGAGATCCAGAAGGACCTCGTCGTCGACCTGGCCCCCTTCTGGGAGGCCTATCGCCACATCGAGCCCTATCTCCAGCCCGAAGGCGAGGCGCCGCCCGGCGGCCACCGCGTCGCCGAGGAGAAGATGGAGAAGGTTTACCAGAACATCACCTGCATCCTGTGCGCCTGCTGCTACGCGGCCTGTCCGGTCGCCTCGCGCGACGGACGCTACCTCGGTCCGGCGGCCCTGGCCAAGCTCTACCGTTTCGTCCGCGATCCCCGCGACCGGCGGCCCTTCGAATCCTTGGCCAAGGTCGACAGCCCGACCGGCGTTTGGGGCTGCGACACGGTCTTTCGCTGCAACGACGTCTGCCCCAAAAGCGTCCGGCCGGCCGACGGGATCGAAGGCCTCCGCCGGACCCTGGTCGCCCGCCGCACGAAACGCCTCTTCAAGGGGAAGCGATGAAAATCCTCTATTCGCTCTTCTCCCGCCGCCGCTTCCTCAACGGCCTGCTGGCCGGCCTGGGGACGGCCTTCGCCGGGACGTTCGTCGGCCCCGTCGTCCGCTTCGTCACCCCCCCCTACAGGGAGCCGGACGAGGTCAAGCTCCCCCTGGCCGGATACAAGGACATGGCCCCGGGCGAAGTCCGGAGCTTCCCATGGGGGATCAAGCCCGGCTTCCTGAAACGCCGGGACGACGGCTCCTTCCTGGGCTTCGTCGGGGTGTGCACCCACCTCGACTGCAATGTCGCCTACAAGGCCGACCAAAAAAAATTCTTCTGCGCCTGCCACGACGGCTGGTACGACGAGGACGGCCGGAACATCCAAGGGCCGCCCCCGACCCCCCTCCGCCGTCTGACGGCCGTCCTCGAGGGCGAGGAGCTCGTCGTCCGGAAATCCGAGGCCTGAGGCCATGAGCAAGATCGCCGCCTGGTTCGAGGAGCGCCTCGGGATCTCGGCCGTCGTCCGGTTCGGGGCCCAAAAGCAGGTCCCCCTCCACAAACACACGATCTGGTCCTACACCGGCAGCGCGATTCTCGTCTTCTTCGGGATCCAGGTCGCGACCGGGATTCTTCTCGCTTTCTACTACCGGCCGACCCTGGAGGCCGCCAACGCCAGCCTCGAGCGGATCATGACCGAGATCTCCTTCGGCTGGATCGTCCGCTCGATCCACAGCTGGTCGGCGACCTTCATGATCATCACCGTCTTCGTCCATCTCGTGAGCGTCGCCCTGACGAAGGCCTACCGGAAGCCCCGGGAGCTGACCTGGATGACGGGCGCCCTTCTCCTGGCCGTGTCCCTCTTCTTCGGGTTCACGGGCTATCTCCTCCCCTGGGACGAACTCTCCCTGGCCGCGACCAAGGTCGGCACGGACATCCCCAAGGCCGTCCCCGTCGTCGGCGAATGGGCGACGAAGTTCCTCCGCGGAGGCGACGACGTCACCGGCGATACCTTGAGCCGCTTTTTCATCCTCCACGTCACGGTCCTCCCCCTCGTCCTCCTTCTCCTTCTGGCCGTCCACGTCTATCTCATCCAGAAGCTGGGGATGAGCCTGCCCCTGGAGAGCGAAATCCGGGGAGAAAAAGCCCCCGGAATGTCGTTCTGGCCGAATTTCGTCGCCCGGGAGGCGGCCGTCTGGCTCGTCCTCCTGGGCCTCCTGATCACCGTCGCCGTCCTCTTCGCTCCGTCGCTCGGCCCCCCGGCCGACCTCATGGCCCCCGCCCCGGAAGGGGTCAAACCGGAATGGTATTTCCTGTTTCTTTTTCAAACCCTCAAGCTCTTCCCGGCCAAGGTCGGGTTCGTCTCCGGGGAGACGATCGCCGTCCTCCTCATCGGCCTCGGGGCCTTGGCCCTGTTCCTCCTTCCCCTGATCGACAACCGTCCCGAGACGCGCAAAGGCAAGATCGTCGCCGCGGCCTTCCTCGCTTTTCTGGCTTATGCCCTCGGGATGTCCGTCTGGAGCCTCCTGTGAGGAGCCGCCGCGGATCACGCCTCGCCGGGCTGGCCTTGGTCGTCCTCGCCTCCTGTCTTCTTCCGTCTTCGGCGGTCCGGACCGCGAGCGGCGAAGGCCTGGCGATCCAGGCCGACCCCGGGCCGCCCAAGCCCGAAGTCCGGACTGAGCCGCTGCCGGCCGGACCCCGAAGCCCCCAGGAGCGGACGGCGGTCATCGTTTTTCTCGCCTGGATGTGGCCCTCGATCCTCGTCCTCATCTACGTCCTCCGCCTCAAGGTCCGCGAACTGGACCGTCTGGCCAGTTTCGAAGAGCCGCCCTCGAACCGTCCGAACGACGGCGGGCCGGCCGTCCGATGACCTCCGATCGCCGCGACCTCGAGCCCTTCCTGGCCTGGAGGCCGGACTACTGCAAGCACTGCTTCACCTGCGTCAACATCTGCCCGACGAAGAACCTGGAATTCAACGCCGACGACGACATGGTCTCCCTGGGCAAGTGCATCCAGTGCCGGCTTTGCGAGAAATACTGCCCGGACTTCGCCATCGAAGCCGAGCCGAAGAAAAAATGATGCGCCTGATCATGGGGAACGAAGCCGTGGCCCTCGGGGCCCTGAGGGCGGGGATGTCGTTTTTCGCCGCCTACCCCATCACCCCGGCCTCGGAAATCATGCATCTCCTCGCCGAGAAGGAAGGCGAGATCGTCTTCCTCCACGCCGAGGACGAGATCGCGGCCATTCATCACGCCATCGGGGGAAGCCTGGCCGGCCGGAAGGCCATGACCTCCACGTCCGGGCCGGGGATGTCCCTCAAGCAGGAGGGGATCGGCCTGGCCCACATGATGGAGGTTCCCCTCGTCGTCGTCGACGTCATGCGCGTCGGGCCGAGCACGGGGATGCCGACCCTTCCTTCCCAGGGCGACGTCCTCCAGTCCGTCCACGGCAGCCACGGGGATTATCACCCCATCGTCTTCTATCCCTCCTCCGTCGAGGAGTGCTACCGCGTCACCATCGAGGCCTTCAATGCCGCCGAGGAGTCGCGGAGCCCGGTCGTCCTCCTCTCGGACGGGTTCCTGTCCCACCTCGCCGAGACCGTCGACCTCGAAGCCGTCAAGGTCGAGGTCAAACCCAGGACCCTCCCTCCCCTCGGCCGGGGACGGCGGCATTTCACCGGCCTCCTGGCCGAGGACGGCGTCCCCCGGACCAAGGACACGGCCTACTACCGGGAATGGTACGCCCGGGTCAAGGCCAAGATGAGCGCCGTCGCGTCCAGCTACCGTTTCTTCGAATATCTCCCGAATCCCGGAGCCGAGGCCCTTCTCATCGCCTACGGGATCGCCTTCCGGGTCGTCCTCCCCCTGCGCAGAGAATATTCCCTCTTCAAGCCCGTCCGGATGTTTCCCCTCCTCGAGGACGAGATCCGGGCCGCGGCCGAGGCCCACGACAAGGTCGTCGTCGTCGAGATGAACGACGGCCAGTACGCCGGCGAAATGCGGAAACTCCTTCAGCGGGACGTCCTGAGCGTCCCGATCCTCGGGGGGGATATCCGCCTTCAGGAAATCCGGGAGCGCCTCCATGAACTATAAAGACTACGTCAAGTGGGAGCGGATGCCCTCGACCTGGTGCCCGGGCTGCGCCATCGGGACGATCTTCAAGAGCCTGGCCTACACCCTGGAAAAGCTCTCCGTCCCCCGGGAGGAGCTCGTCGTCGTCTCGGGCATCGGCTGCAGCGGGCGGGCGGCCGGCTACTTCGACGGCGACAGCGTCCACACGACCCACGGCCGGGCCGTCGCCGTGGCCGAGGGCATCAAGCGGGGGAATCCGGCCCTCAAGGTCATCGTTTTCAGCGGCGACGGGGACCTCGTCGGGATCGGCGGCAACCATTTCCTCCATACCTCCCGCCGGGACGTCGACCTGACGGTCGTCTGCGTCAACAACGGGATCTACGGCATGACCGGCGGCCAGATGGCCCCGACGACGCCCCCGGGAGAGAAAACGCTGACCTCGCCCCGCGGGACGGCCTTCGCCCCGATCAACATTCAGGCCATCGCCACGGCCGGACCCCGCCACTTCTACGCCCGCGCCTCGGTCTACCAGGTCAACCACCTCCAACAAGCGCTCCGGGAGGCGATCGAGTGGCCGGGCTTCGCCTTCGTCGACGTCATGGCCTTCTGCCTCGAGAACTTCGGCCGGCGTCTCGCCTTCAAGAGCGGCCACGAGATGCTCTTCAAGGTCAAGGCCGACTTCAAGATCAATCCCGCCCCGGCCGGCCGCCTGGCCGACAACGAGCTCGGAGTCGTCAAGCATGGACATTAGGATCGCCCGGCCCGAGGACTGCCCGGCCGTCAACGACATGATGGGCCGGCTCATCGAGGAGATCTACGCCCGGGAGAGCCCGGAGGTCCGGACCGCCCTGAAGGCCAACTTCACCGGCGAGGCCCTCCACGAGCTCTGCGGA
>VGJF01000203.1 GCA_016867585.1 Candidatus Aminicenantota bacterium
GGGCCTGCCCAACGAGATCTTGAACCCGATGGTCATGCGTCTCGGGATGAGGTTCCAGATCTGAGGCCGCTTTAGCTCCCCGCGGAAGCTCGAGCCCCCGCCGCCTCCGGGCGGCGGGGGCTTTTTTTTATTCTCTGATCTGAATTCGAGAACTTCTCCCTCTTGCGCGACTTCTTCAGATATAATAACGACGTGATCCGTCAAGGATGGCCCGCCGGCGTTCTCGCGGCCGCGGTTTTGGCCGCCTCGGCCTCCGGCTCCTCCCCTCTTCAAACGGCGGGAAAAACGAACGTCCTCCTCATCACGATCGATACCCTCCGGCCCGACCGGTTGAGCTGCTACGACCTGACGCACGTCCAAACTCCGTCCATCGACGCCCTGGCCGCGCGGGGGGCGTTGTTCGAGAAGGCCTTCGCCCACACCTCGGTCACCCTGCCTTCCCACGCCAACATCCTTCTCGGCCTGACCCCGCTCGCCCACGGGGTCAGCGAGAACTCGCGGACTAGGGTCGCCGACGGTTTTTTGACCCTGGCCGAGCATCTGAAGTCGGCCGGCTACGCCACGGGCGCGTTCATCGGCGCCTTTCCCCTCGACGCCCGATTCGGGTTGCACCGAGGCTTCGACGTCTACGACGACAAGGTCCCTGGCCGGAGCGCCCACCCCGGCGCCTTCTCCGAGCGCCGGGCCGAAGCCGTCGTCGGCGAGGCTTGGACCTGGATCGGACGGCAAAGAGAACCCTGGTTCTGCTGGCTTCATGTCTGGGACCCGCACGCCCCGTATCTTCCGCCCGAGCCCTTCGCCTCCCGCTTCAAGAACGACCCCTATTCGGGCGAAGCGGCCTACGTCGACGCCGAGTTGGGCAAGCTCCTCGGCGGCCTCGACCGGTCGGGCGCCGCCGCCCGGACGCACGTCATCCTCACGTCCGACCATGGGGAGTCCCTCGGCGAGCACGGCGAGCTGACCCACAGCTATTTCGCCTACAACGGCACGATCCACGTCCCCCTGTTGATCGCCGGACCAGGGGCCTCGCCGCGGCGGATCCGGGACGATGTCGGCCATATCGACATCTTCCCGACCGTCTGCGAGCTCGTCGGCCGCCCTCAACCGCCGAGACTCCAGGGCCGGTCCCTGGGGCCTCTCCTTCGCGGCCGCTCCCTTCCCCCGCGCCCGATCTATTTCGAAGCCCTGGATTCCTACCTCAACAAAGGATGCGCCCCGCTTCGGGGCTACATCCTCGGCGGCCGAAAATACATGGAATCGCCCATCCCGGAGCTCTACGACCTGGAAAAGGACTTCCACGAGAAAGAGAATCTCGCGCCCCGGACCGACCTCGCTCCCTACAAAAAGAAATACCGGGAGCTCGAGAAATCGCTCCAGGGCGACTTCCCCAAGCCGGCCGAACGAATCCTCGACCGGGAAGCCCAAGAGCGTCTGCGCAGCCTCGGATACGTCGTTTCCTCCGGAGGCCCCCGCAAGAAGACTTTCGGACCCGAGGATGACCTGAAGTCCTTTCTTCCCTTCCAACAAAAGCTCGAGCGGGCGATCGTCGCCGCCGACGGCGGCCGGGTCGAGGAAAGCCTGTTTCTTTACGGCGAATTGGCCCGGGAGCGCCCCGATTTCACGCCCGTCCATACGTACTTGGCTCAAACGCTCATCGGCCTCGGCCGGATGGACGAAGCCTTGAAAGCCTTGGATGAGGCTTATAGGCACGATCCCGACAACTACGCCATCCTGACGGCCTACGGCACGGTCCTTGTCCAGGCCGGCCGGCACGACCCGGCGGTGGGGATTTTGGAAAGAGCCCTGGCCATCGTCGCGACCGACCCCGATCCCTGGGACAACCTCGGGATCGCCGAATGGCAGCGGGGCGAATTCGACAAGGCCAAGGGGTATTTCGAAAAAGCCCTCTCTCTCGACCCGACCCATGCCTTGGCCTCGGCCAACCTCGGAACACTTCATCTCTCTCTCTACGGAGCCCGCGGCCGCAAGCCCGAGGACCTGGCCTCGGCCCTGCGTCATCTGGCGCGATCCGTCGAGACCGACCCCGGCTTCAACCTGGGGTTCCGGAGCCTGGGAGTGGCCTTGAAAACGGCCGGACGCCTGCCGGAGGCGGCGTTCGCCTGGGAGAAGGCCGTGGCCATCGACCCGTCCGACGCGTTTTCGACGATCTCTCTCGGCGAGACCTATTGCGCCCTCGGGGAAAAGGCCAAGGCCTTGAAGTTTCTCGAGAACTACCTCCTTCTCCTCGGCGAGCGGGCCTCTCCCGGCGAAAAGGCGAGGGTTCGGGTTTTGATCGAGAAATGCCGATGAGACGTCTCCTCCTGGCCCTGGCCGCCTTGGCCGCCGCCGGGTTCCAGCCGCGTTCTTCGGGCGGCGCCGGCGACCTCAACGTCCTTCTCGTGACCATCGATACGCTCCGGCCCGACCGGCTGGGCTGCACCGGCGCCGGATCGAATCCGACTCCGCGCCTCGACGCCCTGGCCGCGCGCGGAGTTCTTTTCGAGAGGGCTTTCGCCCATGACCCCTTGACCCTGCCGTCGCACACGAACATTCTCCTCGGCCTGACCTCGCTCGCCCACGGGGTCAAGGAAAACGGCCATTCCTTCGTCAACGCGGACTATCTGACTCTGGCCGAGCTGCTGAAAGCCCGAGGCTATGCCACCGGGGCCTTCGTCAGCGCCTTCCCCCTGGATTCGCGGTTCGGGCTCGACCAGGGGTTCGACCTCTACGACGACCGCTATCCGGCCCGGGTCGCTCCGGGGCTGGAGTTTTCGGAGCGCCTCGCCGAGAAGACCGCGGCCGCGGCCCT
Source organism: Candidatus Aminicenantota bacterium (assembly GCA_016867585.1). Classification (GTDB taxonomy): domain Bacteria; phylum Acidobacteriota; class Aminicenantia; order Aminicenantales; family UBA4085; genus JAAZPG01. Next base: position 2,810 of record VGJF01000203.1, read on the forward strand.
CTCCTGGCTCTCGGCCCGAAAAGAGAAATGGTTCTGCTGGGTCCATCTCTGGGATCCGCATCTGCCGTATGCGCCGCCCGAGCCGTACGCCTCGCGCTTCGCCTCGGACCCCTACCAGGGAGAGGTCGCCTATGTCGACGCGGCCCTGGGGCCGCTCATCGAGGCCGTCGAACGCGGCCCCGGACGGACGCTCATCGTCCTGACCGGGGACCACGGCGAGGCCTTCGGCGAGCACGGCGAATTCGCCCACGGCTATTTCGCCTACAACCCGACCCTTCACATCCCCCTCATCATCGCCGGACCGGGGATCAAGCCGTCCCGGAATCGCGCCCACGTCGGCCACGTCGACATCTATCCGACCGTCTGCGACCTTCTGGGAATCGACAAGCGGCCGGCCCTCCACGGCAGCTCGCTGGCTCCCCTCTTGGCCGGAAAGCCGCGGATCGCCGGGCCGATCTTTTTCGAGGCCATGGACGCCAACGTCAATCGCGGCTGGGCGCCGCTGCGGGGAATCATCGACGGAAATCACAAATTCATCGAGTCCCCCATCCCGGAGCTTTACGCCCTCGACAAAGATTTCGGGGAGAGGACGAACCTGGCCGGAGCCGTCGACCTCGCCCCTCTTCGCAAAAAACTCGCCGAGCTCGAGAAGGCCCAGGCCGCGGCGGGACGGGGCGGCGGCCGCCGGGTTCCGACCCGGGAAACCCGCGACCGTCTCCAAAGTCTCGGATACGTCGTCTCGCCCTCGGCCCCGGAAAAGAAAACGTACGGACCCGAGGACGACCTCAAGACGCTCCTTCCCTTGGAGAACGACCTCGGCTTGGCCAGGAGCCTGGCCAAGGAAGGACGGGCGGCCGAAAGCATCCGTCTGCTCGAAAAGGTCATCAAAGCCCGGCCGGATTTCATCACCGCCTACGACACGCTCTCCAAGATCTTCCTCGCCCGAGGTCTCCCGGAAGAGTCCCTCAAGGTCCTCGAACGGGGGATGAAGGCCAATCCCGGCCATTACGGCTTCGTCTCGTCCTACGGCATCGCCCTGGCCAGGGCCGGGCGGGCCGGGCCGGCCGTCGGCGTTCTCCGGCAAGCCCTGGGGATGTACGAGAAAGATCCCGAGGTTTGGAATTCTCTGGGCATGGCCTCGCTCGGAACGGGAGACATCGACAAGGCTCAGGCCTACGTCGAAGAGGCCTTGTCCCTCGACCCCACGGACCCGATCTACAACGAAAACATGGGCGTCGTCCACATCAACCGGGCCATGAGAACCCGGAGTCGGGAAGAGGCCGCCAAGGCGATCGCCTTCTTCGAGGCCTCGATCGCCGCCGACCCCGACCTCGCCTCCGCCCGCAACGGCCTGGGCGGGGCCTACAACCTCGCCGGCCGGAGGGAGGAAGCCGTCGCGGCCTGGGAGAAAGCCGTCGCCCTCGACCCGGCCTTCGATTATCCTCTCTACAACCTGGCCCTGGCCCATTTCGACAAAGGCGACAAGGACAAGGCTTTGGATTACTGCCGGAAATATCTCGAGGCCAAAGGGAACCGCTTGACGGCCGAGGAGCGGCGCGAAATCGACAGCCTCATCGAGCGGATCACCAAGTAAGGCCCCGTACGGCGGCCCCGGCGGTTCAGCGTTTCTGAATTTCCGAAAGCAGGGTTTGGACTTCGGCCTGGTTGGGGTTGAGCTTTAGAGAGGCATTGAGGACGTTCCGGGCCTCCTCGGACCGGCCCGTTTTCCAGTAGGCGAACCCGAGGGCATAAAGAAGGGCCGGATCGCTGTTGTAGATTTTATTGGCTTCCTGAAGGTCGGCCAGGGCCTCGTCGAAGCGATCGAGGCCGAGGAGGGCCTTGCCCCGGATGAAACGATACTGGTAAACCAGCCGGGTGTCGTCCTTGATCCTCGCGACGAGGTCGAGGACGCGGTCGAATTTCCTCCCCCGGATGAGAAAGCCCGCGTATTCGGGGATTTTCCCGGCGAACGAGGGATTGGCGGCCAGGGCCCGCTCGTAGGCGGCCTCGGCCTCATCGGCCTGTCCGGTCCGGTCATACTGGGACGCCAGGATGTAGTCGAAGACGAAACGGTTGGCCTGGGAGGCCGATTTCGACAAGGCCAGCGGATGCGTTCCGATCTTCTGGGTGGAGAGGACGAAGTTAGCCCGGCTCTCGGCCAAGGGAACGCCCCGGGCGTCGACGAGCATGATCTCGAGGTCATAAAAATCGGGAGGAACGCCGGCCGCCGGGATGGACTGGGCGACCGTCATGGGGTCACGGAAAGGCTGATCGCCGAGCCTGACCGAAAGCGTTTTTTGGAAGGGGTCTTTCGGCTTGGTTCCCCGGAGGACGATCCGGACCGAACCGCTCCTCCAGAGCTCTTCGGTCAAACCGAGGACATGGAAGACGTAAGCGATCTGGTCGGCGGCGCCGAAGGTCCTCTCCGGGTCGACCAGGAGCCGCCGCGTTCCGGCCTGATAGGGAAGCCGGGCCTCGGCCTGGGCTTCGAGGAGCCTGTAGCCGACGGCGGGGCCGACGAGCCGGAGCGGTCCTCCTCCGCCGGACGACGGGACCTCGACCTCCCGTTCCAGCAGGCTGAATTCCTTGCTCGTCTTGTTCTGGAGAAGGACCGAAAGTCGGAACCGGCCGGGGATGGCCGGGAAGCCGTCCTGGATGCTGACCCCGGTGAGTTCGGTCTCGGCGAGCCTCGCCGCGGGAATCGCCAGCGGAAACTCCTTGCCGTACTGATAGACGACGTCCTCCCCGGCCCGGAGGCTGACGCTGACCTCGAAGGCGCAGGAGTATTCGCCCTTCGGCTCGTAAAAGTCGAGGGACAGCTTCTTGGGCTCGATCGTGAAATCGATGAACGGAAGGCCGGTGACGGGATCGAAGACGACCGCGGCCGACCCGGCGCTGTCGATGTAGTTCGTCATGTACTCGGTGCTGACGAAGCCCTTGTAGTTCAGGAAGTGGGTCGCGTAGCTCTCGCTGACCGCTCGCTTGGGTGATTCGAGTATGTTGGCCATCATCACGGCGCTCTCGGGCGACGGACGGAACATGTAAGGGATCTCGCCGGGGATGATGGACAGGGAAACGGCCGCAAGGTCGGGCGCGATTTGCTCGATTCTTTCGTAGAGATCCTCGTAATCGGTCGGGTTCAGCCCCTTGGTCTGGACAAGAAGCCTGAAAGGGCCGTCGACGAAGGGGTCGTAGAGCTTGTATTCGCCGGAGTTGCGCCACTGGTAGAAGACGAGCGAAAAATGGACCGGCATGTTCTTCGCCGCGTCGCCGTAGTAGGACCAA
>VGJF01000204.1 GCA_016867585.1 Candidatus Aminicenantota bacterium
GGTGTATTCGACGGCCGCCTCGGTCACGTTGCGGACGGTCGTGTCCCTGACTTCGGCCTCGGCGAACTGTCCCTTCGGCGAGGCGGCGGCGCCTCTTTCTTGAGAACGCGAGGAACAGCCCGGCGCCCAAAGCAACCCGGCCGCGACGAGGGCGGCGGCGAGAAGCTTGCCCGGCGGTTGAACGAGGCCGTGTCGAAAACTCATGTGTCACCCCGATAAAGCCTATTTCCCCCGATTGGGGATGTCAATCGCGGCCCGGCGCGGCGGAGACGCGGAACGAGGTCCGAAGGCCGAAAAAGCCTCGAACGGCAGCGGCCGTTCAGGCCGCGGTCCGCGCCCCGTCCCGCCTGCGGCCGAGGGCGATCAGTCCGGCCGAGCCCGCCAGGCCGGCGAGAAAGGCCCCGCCCCCAATCAGTCCCTCCTCGAGGGACGCCGGGAGGCGATTGGGGGCGGTGGCGATGCGGATCTCCTGCTTGACCTCGCCCTCGCGCCCGGCCACCGCGGCCCCGGCCGCGATGTCCTTGAACGGCCAAAGGACCCACAGGCTGCCGAGAAGGAGGCCGATCAGAAAGGCCATGGTCGCGGCCTTGAACCGCTTGAGCAGGAAATCGAGCAGCCGGGCGAAAGCCAAGAGGCCGACCAGCATGCCGAGGCCCAGGGCCCCGAGCCAGAGAAGCGCGCCGGCCTCGACCCTTCCCTCGGCCAGGCCGCGCTGGAGCCCGGTGAGCTTGTCGAGCATCGTCTGGTACTGGCCGAGAACGAGCATGATGAACGAGCCGCTGATGCCCGGCAGGATCATCGCGCTGACGGCCAGGGCGCCGGTGGCGGCGGCCGCGGCCAGGTTGGCCGAGCCCGCGCCGCCGTCCGGCATCAGGAGAGAGACGCCGACGGTCAGGGCCGCCCCGGGCACGATCCAGAGCAGCGCCGCCCCCCGACGGTCCATCATCCCCCAGGGCACGGCCACCGAAGGGAGGATCAGCCCGACGAAGAAGGCCAGTGTCGGCGACCAGTGGGCTTCGAGAAGCCATTCGATGAGGAACGACGACGACAGGACGGCCGCCGCGGCCCCGGCGATCAGAACCGTCAGGAACCGGCCGTCGACCCGCCGCCATTCGCCGGCGAACTCGCGCCGGCGCCCGGCCGAGAAACCGCCGGCGACGACCCGCAGGACGGCCCGGGCGGTCCGAAGGCCGACGGCGTTGATGGCGGCGACGAGGCGGTCGAAGATCCCGAGGATCAGGGCGAACGTGCCGCCGGAGACGCCGGGGATGATGTTGGCGATGCCGATCAGGATCCCTTTGATGAAAGTCCGGACCGGTCCGTCGCCTCGGACGTCCGCTCCGGCCCGGCCGTCCCGCGAACCGCTGAGGCGCGTTTTTTCCATGTCGTTTCAGCGGCCAAGCATAAACGCCGGCCCGGGGAAAGTCAAGAAAGCCGGATCCTGACGGCGGGATTGCGCCGGCCCGGCCTTTCCCGGTAATCTAGGGCCAGATGCGCGTCCAAGACTTCGACTACGACCTTCCGGCCGAGCTCATCGCCCAGCGGCCGCTCGAAAGGCGCGACGCCTCGCGGATGATGGTCGTCCGCCTCTCGGACGGCGCGATCCTTCACCGGGCGTTCCGCGACCTGCCAGGATTTTTCGAGCCGGGCGACCTCCTCGTCCTCAACGACACCAAGGTCATCCCGGCAAAGGCCTGGGGACGGAAGGGCGAGGCCGTGGTCGAATTCCTGTTCCTCCAAGAAAAGTCCCCCGGCGTCTGGGACGTCCTCTGCAAGCCGGCCCGGAGGGTCCGGCCGGGAGAAACGATCCTCTTCTCCGACGATTTCAGGGCGGAGGTTGTCGAAAAGGGAGAGGGCGGGCGGAGGACTCTGAGATTCGACAATCCCGATGTCCTGGGGCGATTGAAAGACGTCGGATTCGCCCCCCTCCCGCCTTACATCAAGCGAAGGAAAGCCGATTCGGCCCGGAGGGAGGAGGACCTGGCCCGATACCAAACGGTGTTCGCGGACCGCGAAGGGGCGATCGCCGCCCCGACGGCGGGGCTCCACTTCACGCCCGAAATGCTGGCCCGCCTCGAGGGACGAGGCTGCCGGATCTCCCGGCTGACGCTTCACGTCGGCCTGGCGACTTTTCAGCCGATGAGGGTCGAGCGGCTCGAAAACCACAACATGCCGGCGGAGACCTATATGATTTCTGACCAGACCGCCGCGGAGATCGGAGCCGCGAAGGCCGAAGGCCGTCCGGTCGCGGCCGTCGGGACGACCGTCGTCCGGGCGCTCGAAAGCGCCCCCCTCAGAAATACGGGGACGACCTCGCTGTTTATCTATCCCGGCTTCGAATTCCGGGTCGTGACGAGGCTGCTGACGAACTTCCATCTCCCCCGCTCGACCCTTCTGGTTCTCGTCTCGGCCTTCGCCGGCCGTGAACTCATTCTGAAGGCGTACCGCGAGGCCGTCCGGGAGCGCTACCGTTTCTTTTCCTACGGCGACTGCATGCTGATTCTTTAGGAGACGAAGATGAGAGACTTCACCTGGCGCCTGCCGACGAGAATCGTCTTCGGCAAGGGCCGGCTGGCCGAGCTTCCGGCGAATCTCGAACCGGGCTGGAGACGGATCTTCATCGTCACCGACAAGACGATCGCCGGCCGGACCGAGGCCCTGGACAGGACGCGAAAGCTCCTCGAAGAGCGGGAAACGGCGGTCTTCGACGGGGTCGAGGAGAATCCGGGCTTCGCGACCATCGAAGCGGGGGCCCGGTCGGCGCGCGATTTCGGGGCCGAGCTCGTCCTCGGCCTGGGCGGGGGCTCGTGCCTCGACGCGGCCAAGGGCATCGCCCTTAAAACCTGCCATCGCGGCCCTCTCGAACGCTATCTTCGCGGCGAGCCGCTCGAGGACGACCCGCTCCCCGTCGTCTGTCTCCCGACGACTTCGGGAACCGGGAGCGAAGTCACGCCTTACGTCGTTTTCAGCGACGCGGCGGCGGCCGACAAAGTCGGATATTCGCATCCCGCCCTTTTCCCCCGGGTCGCCCTCATCGACCCCGTCTTGACCTACACGATGCCCGAGACGGTCATCCTCAACACCGGCCTGGACGTCCTGTCGCATGCCGCCGAGGCCTATCTCTCGACCGCGGCTTTTCCTCTCAACGACGCCCTGGCCCTCCACGCCCTCGAAACGGCTCGCTCCCGGCTTCCGGGCGCCGTCCGGAAAAACGCCGAGGCCATGGACCTCATGTCCTTCGCGGCCATGCTGGCGGGGGTCGCCATCACCAACGCTTCGACCATTCTCCCCCACGTCGCCGGCTATCCGCTGACCGTCTTCCACGGCGTCCCCCACGGCCGGGCGAGCGCCGTCATGCTCGCCGCCGTCCTCCCCTTTCTCCGGGAACGGACCTCGGCGCCGGAAAAAAACGCCGTCCTCGACAGGATGTTCGGGGGGCCTGACGGCTTAGGGAAGTACCTCCGCGGCCTGGGCGTTTCGACCCGGCTCTCCGATTACGGCGTCCGGGAGGAGGAGATCGCCCTCTATGCCCGAAAGACGATCGTCAAGGGAGATATCCGGATCACCCCGGCCGAGGTGACGGAGGAGAGTCTGGCCGAAATCTACCGCTCCGCCCTCTGAAAGCCGTTGATCGACGGATTCCCCCGGCTCTGGACATCCCGGCTCTCCGGGGAATAAAATTCCCTCGATCGCGAAGCGACGCGCAAAAGCCGGACATGAAACTGTCGAAAAAAGCCGCTCCCGACCTTCCCGCCTCGCCGGACCGGAGGCGCATCCTCAAGATGTCCGCCTGGGGCCTGCTGTCCGCTTTATCAAACAACCCCGCGACGGGAGCCGCCGGGGGGCGGGGCGGGCGCGAGCGTCCCGGCCGCCCGGCCGGATACTCTCTGGTCATCAAGGGGGCCCGGGCCTATGTCGGGGGGCGATGGAGTGAGCCCGACATCGGCGTCGCCGAAGACGGCAGGCTGGTCGTCGGCGCCGCTCCCCTGCCGGGGGAATCGGTCCTCCGGGCGGAAGGCAAGGTCGCCGCCCCGGGCTTCATCGACATCCTGGGAGACAATTCCCTCCTTCCCGAAAAAACTTACGAGATCTTCGAGAGGCACAAGCTGACCGACGGGGTGACGGCCGCCCTCCAGATGCACGGCGGGGCGGCGGATGCCGGGGCGTTCTATGAGGCCTTCGGCCGCGTCCCCCATTGGACCCACTACGGCGTCTCGACCAAGGTCATGAGCATTCGCCACCTCGCCAGGGAGGTGAAGGAGCGCGCCCGGTTGGTCGAGCGCTGCCTGGATGAGGGGGCCCTGGGGGTTTCCCACAGCCTCGAATACCAGCCGGACACGACCCCGGAGGAGATGCTCGTCTATGCCCGTTTGGCCAAGAAATACGACCGGCCGTTGTTCCTGCACCTCCGCTATTCCTCCGCCGAACGGGAGCTCGAGGGGGTGGACGAAGCCGTCGCCCTCGCCCGGGCCTGCGGGGCGCGCCTGCACATCGACCATCTCCATTCCACGGGCGGGACCTACCACATGGCCGAAGCCCTGGACAAGATCCGGGAGGCCGTCCGCTCCGGCTTGGAGATCACGACCTGCGTTTACCCTTACAGCTACTGGGCGACCTATCTCGATTCCGCGCGCTTCGCCCCCGGCTGGCAGAAAAGGTACGGCCTGACCTACGGCGACCTGGAAGTCGTCGGCACGGGCGAACGCCTCACCGAAGAGAGCTTCGAGAAATACCGCCGGATGAAGGGCGTCCTGGCGGCCGTGCCGGCCGGGATGACCCCCTTGGAGTCGACGGTCGACCTAGCCCTTCGGGAGGACTTCTGCCTTGTCGCTTCCGACGGCGGCATCGAGTCCGAGCCGCGGGCCAACAACCATCCGCGAGGCGCCGGCTGTTTCGCCACCGCGATCCGGCGGGCCCTGTCGATCGGCCTCCCTCTCGAGAATATCCTGGAAAAGATGACCTCCCTGCCGGCCCGGGTTCTCCGGCCGGCGCTCGGGAGACGAGGGGTCCTGGAGACAGGGGCCCCGGCCGACCTGACGGTTTTCGACCCGGAAACGGTCGACGGCGCGGCCACGGTCGCCGACCCCAACCGTTTATCCCGAGGAATCGAGGCGGTGATCGTCGGGGGGAAGGTCGCCTACCTCAAGGGCAAGCTCATGGCCCGGAACGGAGGGGAGATTTCCTTCGCTCGGCCTCGCCGAAACGGCATCCATGCGGAATAATCCGACCAACCCGGCCAAGTGGGCGGGGCCGAAGATCAGCCGAGGGCGAACGTCCGGAGCCGGCCTTCGCGGGCGGCGAGGGCGGCGTCCATCCGGCCCAGGCCGGCGTCGAAGGCCCGGGTGATGAACGGCAGCTCCTGGGGCTTGAAGGCGAAATAGGCCGCGGCCCCGTAGCTGTCGACGAGGACCGGGTCGGTCCCGGCCACGATTTCGTTGCGGCGCTTGATCTTTTGCGGATGGGAGAACTCGGTTTCGTTCCCGCCGGCCTGCTTGCGGCCGACGGGAAGCCTCACCCGGATCGCCTCCAGGATGTGGAGCTGGGCCTGGATGGGCGAGGCGGTGTTGAGGTCGGCGATCCCGCGGTCGAGGTCGGCGTGCAGCCCGGCCGGGGCCGCGAGAAAGCCCATCATGTGCTTGAGGCACATCGTGCAGCGGGTGACGAGGTGGGTCTTGGCGACGGCCATGTTGATCCGGACATCTGCCGCCGCGGCCGCCCGGATGACGCCGAGCCGCTTAAAGGCCCGGCCCTCGGGGAAGGAAACGGTCAGGTAGACCTCTTTGGGGGCGAGATTCCGGTCGGGAAAGACCGTCTCGACGGCCAGCTGGTCGAGGACGGGCCCGAGGCCGCTTACGCGGAGGCAGGCTTCCGCCCCGGGGTCGAGCGTGCAGTGGTCCAGGACGACGATGCGCCCGGCCCCGGCCTCGCGGACCATGAGGATCATGGCCCGGAGAAGCTCGGGATCGGTCGAGGACGCCGTCCCGGGAGGGTAAGCCCAGGTTGCGTTGGGCTTGATGGCGACGACCTGGCCGGGGCGGACAAAGCGGCCGATCCCCCCC
>VGJF01000205.1 GCA_016867585.1 Candidatus Aminicenantota bacterium
CGGTGGGTTTCGACCCTGATGACCGAAATGGAATCCCAGCTCGACGCAACACAAAGGACCTCGCTCATGGAGTCCTGCGGCCGGGGCTGCGCCAAGCACAGTTCGATCCACGGCGTCGCGGCGTCATGCGGGGGCGATGTCTCCAAGCTCGTCCAGACGCTGGCCAAGTTCCTGGGGAAGGAGAACGCCGTTCTCGAGGGCAAAACCGTCCGCCTGACCTATCCGAAATGCTATTGCGAGATGGTCGCCGACGGCCCGGCCCGACTCCCGGACGATTACTGCCTCTGTTCCCAGGGCTGGGTCAAGGAGATGTTCGAGACGGCGGCGGGAAAGTCCGTCGCCGTCCGGACGCTGCGGACGGTCAAGCGCGGGGCGGATTCCTGCCAGTTCGTGGTCACGCTCTAGGCCGAAGGAGGAAGCCATGGGCATCTTCTCGAAAATCGCGGACGCCGTCACGGGCGGCGGGGTCAAGGTTCATCTCCAATGGTCGGAAACGGGCCTCGGAAAGCCGATCGAGGTCCGGGTCAAGGCGGATACGGTCAAGTCGGACAAGGACATTGCCGAGGTCTACGTCCGGGTCATGGCCAGCGAGAAGGTCACCGTTCCCAGGGTCAATGTCGCGGAGAAGTTCGGCAACGAGATCCGGCAGAAAACCGAGGACGTCTCGCATTCCCAGACGACCTACGACCAGAAATTCCCGATCGCCGGGTCCCAGTCGCTCAAGGCGGGGCAGACCTACGAGTGGGCGGGGTCGGTCTCCGTTCCCGCAGACGTCCTTCCGACTTACAGAGGGATCAACGCCAGCCATACCTGGAAGATCCTGGCCGGCCTGGGGACGAAGGGAAACGACCCGGACAGCGGCTGGTTCGAAATCTCGCTCGGGCGCTGATACGGACGGGAACGGCGCCGCGCGAATCCTGCGAGAGCCACGAGCGAACGGATGACAGGAGGGGGAGGGCGGAGTATAATGAAGGCCCATTTTATTCAAAGGAGAGAAGGATGAAGGGCAACAAAGAACTCATTGTCAATCTCAACTCCCTGCTGTCCGACGAGCTGACGGCGGTAAACCAGTACATGGTCCACTCCGAGATGTGTGCCAATTGGGGCTACGAGAAGCTCCACAAGCATTTCGAGAAGCGGGCTATCGACGAAATGAAGCACGCCGAGACGCTCATCGGCCGGATCCTGTTCCTCGAGGGTGTGCCGATTGTCAGCGAGTATCGGAAAATCGCCATCGGGGCCGAAGTCCCAAAGATGCTGACGAACGACCACGCCGCCGAGGACGGGGCCGTCGCCGCCTACAACAAGGGCATCGTCCTGGCCGGCAAGGTCGGCGATTTCGCCACCCGCGAGATTCTGGAGAAGATCCTCAGCGACGAGGACCGCCATATCGATGAAATCGAGGCCCTTCAGGACCAAATCGGGCACATGACCCTGCCGATCTTCCTCACGACCCAAGTCGGCTGATCCGCAAGAAATACGGGGACAAAGAAATACGGGGACACATACCATATCTGTCCACTTCTGAGGACAGATATGGTATGTGTCCCCGTATTTCTTGCGGTCTTTCTGACGTCCGGCGCCGGGTCGTTCCCCGCCTCCGCCGCGGCAGGAGAGGATAAGGTGTATTCCCTTCTTTCGCCCGACAAGAAAATCGAGCTCAAGGTCGCCGTCGGGGCGGACATCCGGTACAGTCTCGCCTTCCAGGATCGGACGATTCTCGCCCCCTCCGCCGTGTCGATGACCCTCGAGGGCGGAAAAATCCTGGGCGCGGGACCTCGGGTCAAGGACGAGAAGCGGAGGAGCGTCGATGACATCCTGACCCCGGTCGTGCGGCAGAAATATGAAAAGATCCGGGACCGGTTCAACGAGATGACTCTCGCCTTCGACGGCGATTACAGCCTTGTCCTCCGGGCCTACGACGACGGCGTCGCGTATCGTTTCGTGACGGCCATCGCCGGGGAGATCACCGTCGTCTCCGAGAAGGCCGAGTTCGCCTTTCCCGAGGACCACAAGGTCTTTTTTGCCGAGGAGGAAAGCTTCCAGACCCACCAGGAGCGCCTCTCCAAATACATCTCCTTGAGCGACGTGACGGCCAACAGGTTCTCCCTCTGCCCGGCCGTCGTGGACATCGCCGGCGGCCCCAAGGTCGCGATCACCGAGGCCGACCTCGAAGACTACGCCGGGATGTACCTGACCGGCGTCGACGGCGCCCCGACGACGCTCGCCGGAAAATTCCCCGGCTATGCCCTGAAGGAGGAAGCCAAGAACGACCGCAACGTCCCGGTCACGGAGAGGGCTCCCTATATTGCCAAGTCTTCGGGCCGGCGCGTTTTTCCCTGGCGGGTCCTTGTCATCGCCGAGAGAGACGGGACGCTCATCGAAACGACCATGATCTACCGCCTGGCCAAGCCCTCGACCGGGGATTTTACCTGGGTCAGGCCCGGGAAGGTCGCCTGGGACTGGTGGAACGACCTCAACCTCGCCGGGGTTGACTTCCGGGCGGGGGTCAACACGGCGACCTACAAGTATTTCATCGACTTCGCCGCCGCCCACGGGATCGAGTACGTCATCCTCGACGAGGGCTGGTACAAGCTCGGCGACCTCCTGACCCTCAATCCCGACATCGACATGGCCGCCATCCTGGCCCATGCCAAGGCCAAAAACGTCGGCATCATCCCCTGGGTCATCTGGAAAACACTCGATGACCAGCTCATCCCGGCCATGGAGCAGTTCTCGAAGTGGGGGGTGGCCGGCCTCAAGATCGACTTCATGCAGCGCGACGACCAATGGATGGTGAACTACTACTACCGGATCGCCGCCGAGGCGGCCAAACACAAGCTCCTCGTGGATTATCACGGGGCCTACAAGCCGACCGGCCTCTATCGGACGTTTCCCAACGTCCTTACGAGCGAAGGGGTCTTGGGCCTCGAGCACTCGAAGTGGAGCAAGAACATCACCCCGGAGCACGATGTCACCCTGCCCTTCACCCGGATGCTGGCCGGACCGATGGATTTCACCCCGGGGGCGATGGTCAACGGCACGCCGAAGAGCTTTCAGGTCATTTACAGCCAGCCGATGAGCCAGGGAACGCGCTGTCACCAGCTGGCCATGTACGTCGTTTTCGAGAGCCCCCTTCAAATGTTGGCCGACACCCCGACGAATTATCTCCGCGAGCCGGAGTGCCTGGCTTTTCTTTCCAAGGTCCCGACGGTCTGGGACGATACCAAGGTCCTGGACGCCAAGATCGGCGACTACGTCCTCGTCGGCCGGCGGAACGGGACGAGCTGGTATGTCGGAGCCATGACGGACTGGACGCCGCGGGACATGTCCGTCGACCTCTCGTTCCTTGGAGCGGGAACCTATGAACTGACAGCCTACCAGGACGGGGCGAACGCCGACCGGAACGCGAGCGACTACAAGATGACGAAGCGGCCGGTCACGGCCGCCGACAAGCTCTCGATCAAGCTCGCCCCGGGAGGCGGCTGGGCCGCCGTCCTCGTCCCGGCGAAGTAAATACTTTCTTCGGGCCAGCGAAAAGCCCGAAGCGCGTTTCAGTCGAAGAGCGGCGTCCAGTCTCCCGTCCGGGCCATCAGGAAAAAGAGTTCGATCTGGCGTTGCGTCGTTCGGGCCACGGACAAGGGGAGTCCGGCCGCCTCCGTTTCGGTGAAGAAAGCGACGCCGTCGGTCTCCGAGGAGGGGGCCGCTTCGCCGCCGACGATCTCGCAGAGGAAAAAAGCCTTGTAGATGCGGAAGGGATAGGGCGGCACGGGGGCCTGGCGGTCGCGGTCGTAGAGGGCGAGGAGACGGACGGCCCGGGTCGCGAAGCCCGACTCCTCCCGGACCTCGCGCTCGACGGCTTCGGAGGGAACCTCCCCGGCGTCCGCCCAGCCGCCGGGAAGGGTCCAGCCGCCGTCCTTTTTCTCCCGGACGAGAAGGATTCGGCTGTCGCGGAAGACGACTCCCCGGACATCGACCTTGGGCGTGGCGTGGCCTTCCTCGAGGGCGAGCCTCCTTTCGATTTCCTCCGCTGAGGCATCGAACCTCGTGGCCAAGATCTCGGCGGCGATCCGTTGGATGGTTTCGTACCGCCGGACGTCATACTCGTCCTTGGCGTAATGGAGCCCGTTCTGGGCCACGACCTGAAGGTCTCTCGCCCATTCCAGCCATTTGGGATTCATGCCGTTCTCTCCTTGGCTTTCCTGTTCCGGGCCCTGAAGGCGAAATAGAAAGGCCAGCCGATGAGGAGCGAGCCGATGGCGGCCAGGGCCTGGACGGGTTTGACGATCAGGGTGACCCCGACGAAATAAGCCGACATCAGGAGGAAGAGGATCGGGATCCAGGGATAGCCGACCGTCCGGTAGGGGCGTTCGGCCTCGGGACGCGTCTTCCTCAGGCGGATGACGCCCCACCCCGTGAGGAACATGAAAATCCCGTCCATGAAGACGAGGTAGGTGATGATGTCGGCGAACGTCCCCCAGAAGAAGAGGAGGAAGATCCCCCAGGCGCACTGGAGAAAAATGGCGTTGGCCGGGGTGCCGAATCGGGGATGGACGCGGGCGAAGGCCTTGAAGAACAGGCCGTCGCCGGCCAGGGCGTAGAAAATCCGCGGCACGGAATAGGTGTTGATCCCGACCGTTCCGAGCGCCGAGAGGGCGATCATGACGGCAATGAGCGTCGCCCCGAAGGGGAGGACGGTCTGGATCGCCTCGGCGGCCACGCCGGACGAGCGGGCGATCGCGTCCGTCGGCAGAAGAAACAGATAGCCCAGGTTGGTCAGCCAGTACAGCGCCCCGACAATGATCGCCCCGAGGATCATCGCCCGGGGCACGGTCCGGCGCGGATCCCTGGCCTCCCCCGCGAGGTACGAAGCGTGCTGCCAGCCTCCCACCGAGAAATAGACCCCGACGAAGGCCAGGCCGAAGGCGGCGAACAATCCCAGGCCGGGGTCGGTCGACGAGGACGTCGCGGAGGCGAGCTTGAAGCCCGTCCTGGTCGGCGAGCCGAGGACGAGGCCGATCCCGATGATCATCGCCAATCCGGCGAGCTTGAGCCCGGTGAAAATCTTGGCCGCGAGGTCCGAGAAATTCGTCCCGAGGACGTTGATGACGGCCATCACGGCGATGGCCGACGCGGCCAGGACGAGTGTCCCGGAGTTCGAAAGGGGAACGATGAAGGCCGTGTACTTGGCGAAAGTCAGGGCGAGGGCGGCGATGGCCGAACCGTTCATGACGACGAACATCGTCCAGGCAAACGAGAAGGCCACGAGCGGCCCGTAGATTTCCTTGAAATAGGCGTACTGGCCGCCGGCCTTGGGGAACATCGAGCCCAGCTCGGAGAAGGTCAGGGAGCCGGTGACGGCGTGGGCCATCCCCAGTCCCCAGACGAGGAGGATCCAGAGGGGCGAGCTGAGATACCCGGCGACGAGGGCCGGGCTGAGGAAGATGCCGGAGCCGATGCAGGCCCCGACGGCGACCATCGTCAGCCCATAGGTCGAGAGGTTGCCCTTGAGGTTCGCCATCTGCGGCCGGCTTTTCCCGGTCACCTCCGGACGGGGTATTTCATCGGGTCGGGGAGGGGCTTGCGGGGCAGCATCTCCTCGCGCATGGCGGCGTGATAGACGAAGGAGGCCATGATGACCGCCGATTGCATGAGGTCCTCGACGATCAGATGGTCGAAGACGTCCATGTTCGTGTGGTGGATCCGGGTCGAATAGTCGAGCGGGTCCTGGATGAATTGAAAGGCCGGAAGGCCGATATAGTCGAGGGCCCCGTGGTCCGAGCCGCCCGTGTCGCGCATGACGACATGGGTCGCTCCCAGGTCGGCGAAAGGCTCGAGCCAGGCGGCGAAGATGGGCACCACGGCGGCGTTCGACTGGGCGTAGATCCCCCGGATCCGGCCCGAGCCGTTGTCGAAGTTGAAGTACCCGGCGATCTTGGCGTGCTCGGGCTTGAGGGTCATCGTCGTCACGTCGCCGAAGTGTTTCTCGACGTAGGCTTTCGACCCGACCCAGCCCTTTTCCTCGGCGCTCCAGAGGACGACCCGGATCG
>VGJF01000206.1 GCA_016867585.1 Candidatus Aminicenantota bacterium
CGCTTCTTGATCTTTTCGATATCGATCACGGGCCCACGCACTCCCTGAGATACTCGAGAGATAGCTCGTGGAAGTCCATCGCTTCCTGGGAATTCCGTTCCAGGAGGTCGAGACGGAGCCGTTCATCGCGGCTGAACAGAAGCCGTCCGGTCCGGTAAACGCTGTTCTGGAATCCGGTCGAAGATCCGTTCATGACACGGATATCGACCTCCCGGCGAAGCTGTTTCGACATATCGACGGCGGCTTTAAAGGCATAATCGAACCCGTCCAAAACGGCCGCTTTCTCCGGATCGAGATAGACGGCGACATCGATATCCCGGTATCGACCCCCGTCGATGAACGAACCATGAACGTAGGCGAAGACGATTTCCGGCCGACGCCGAAGGGCTGTCGACAACCGGTCGATAAGCTCGTCCCGCCCGTCCTGTTCTCTGGATTCCATCTCTCCGTCCCGGAAGATATTAAAGCCCGGCCCTTCGCGAAAGTCAACCGCGTTTTCGAGTGGGGACGCGGATCGTTCCAGGGCGATGAGGACGCTCGTGTCGAAGATCAATCCCATCGTCGTTCAGCCGAAAGAGAAGTCGGATTCGGCGCCCAATTTAGGAAACGCTTCATCGGCAGATTCCCCGCTTCGACGACCAGGTGCTCGTCGTCAAGAGAAACTGTCCACGACGACGGTGTGGATTCCCTTTGTTGACAGCGTCGCGCGGAGGCCGCTATATTACCGGCATGACGGGAAGAGGTCGGTCATCGCCCCATCGGCGGCGGGCCGGATGAAGAAACTCGCGAAGGCGTTCGTCGAGCTCGTCGGGCGCATCGGCGCCGATCCGTCCGATCCCGAGCAGGAGCGCCTGCTCAAGCGGATCTGGACGGTCACGATCGTCCTGGCCGCGCCTCTCTCGGCCGGGATGGGGATTGCCTATATCCTCTTGGGCCGGCCGCTGGCCGCCTGGATTTGGCTCATTTCCGCCGGATGCTGGGCCGCCATTCTGTTCATCCTCGCCGTTGTCCGCAAGCGCATTGAAATCTTCGGTCTGATCACGCAAATTCTCCTCGTGTTCGGTTCGTTCGCCGCCACCTGCCTCATGGGAGGATTCCACCGATCGGACGGGATCATCTTCATGGGATTGATCGCCGTCCTCTATGCCATGGTGTTTCCCAGCCGAAAGCACGCCATCTTCGTATTTGCCGCCTATCTTTCCTTATTCAGCGTTGCCCTGGTTCTGGAGCTGACCGTCTTTCGCGCCGATTCCGGCCAACCCTTCGCCTCGACCCTGATGTATTGGCTCGTCTTCATCACCATGGCCGTCTTCACGGTCCTGACGATCCGCTATTTCGTCGGCGAGCGGGACCGGACCTTCCGCCTCCTCCAGGCCGAAAAGGAGCGGTCCGAGGGCCTCCTGCGGCGGATCGAGAGCGATCTGGCCTTGGCGGCTAAGATCCAGCGGGATTTTCTTCCTCGCCAAGATCCGCAGGTGGAGGGCTTCGAGATCAGCGGGCTCAACGTCTCCTGCTACGAAGTCGGCGGCGACTACTACGACTTCGTCCCCGTCGATCCCTACCGCCTCGGGATCGCCGTGGGCGACGTCTCCGGCAAGGGGATCGGCGCCGCCCTTCTCATGGCCTCCCTGCGGGCGGCCTTCCGGGCCGAGATCCACGCCGGCAGCCGAATCGACGCCATGGCCTCCGCGCTCAATGATTTCGTCCATCAGAGCTCGGCCATATCGTCCTTCATCACCTTCTTCTACTGCGAGTTGGACAGGCGCAGCGACGAAGTCCGCTACGTCAACGCCGGCCACGTTCCGCCCCTTGTCCTGAGAACCGACGGCTCCCTGGAGATTCTCGGGAGCACGGGTTTCTGCCTGGGCATGTTCCCGGGATCAAGCTATGAGGCGAAAACCGTCCGGCTCGGGGTGGGCGACGTCCTCGTCCTCTATTCGGACGGCATACCGGACGGGCGCGACGCCGATGACGCCGAGTACGGCCAGGACCGCCTGGTCGCCCTCATGCGCGCCAACGCCGGGCTCGGTGCTGCCGGCCTCCTGGCTGCCGTCGCCGACGACGCGAAGCGCTTCATCGGAGAGGTCCCTCGCTTCGACGACCAGACGCTCGTCGTCGTCCAGAGAACCTAGGCCGCCGGACTCCCGATCCCGGGCGCGACCGGTCCCCAGGCCGGCAGTCTAGCGAGGCTATTTCCGGTAGATCCATTCGGAGATGCCGGAGAAATAATCGAGAAAGGCCTTCCGGTCGAAAGTCCTCTGGACCTCAGGCAAGAGATTAGGATTCTCCCGGATGAGGGCCAACCCCTCCTCCCGCTAAAAAGCCGCGGTCGGGGGATCGTCGAAGATGGCGTCCTTCCGTCTTGCGTCCTCCCGAGTTTTGACCGAGGTCGCCCTGATTCGGCCGCCTCGTGAAGGGCTGCGAAACCCTGCCCTGAGGGCGGCCGAGGAGAGCGAGGGATATTTCATAGACGGTTGATGAGGAGGGAGCGGAGCTTTCATCTTGTCCCTCGCATCGACGACTCGCGGCCGGCGGTGATCTTCGGCCGCGAAGTCCTCCGGCTTCTGGTCGGCCGGGAACGGCTGAGTCCCGAGTGGGCAGAGCGGATTCTCTCCTGGCTTCACACGGGCTTCTCCGTCCACCGCCGGGTGCGGGCCAAGACGAAGCCGGAAGCCGAGCGAGCGCGCAAGTCCTTGATCCGGCCTGTGCTTTCTCTGGAGAGGCGGTCGGTCAGGACGCGAGCAACGAGGAGACGATGGATTATCCGGAGTTCACCTGGCCGCCGGCAGGCTATTGTAGTGCGTCATACGCTTCTTTACATATAGCGATTTTCGCCAGGATTTTTTCGACCGAAGCCGTCCAGACAAAAACCCGAGGATTTTGATTGTGAGTCGTCAGGTAGTCTTCGATGGCGGCTATCAAATCCGCGACGCTCTGGAAAGACCCTCGACGCAGCCGTTGGCAAGTCAGATCGCGAAACCATCGTTCGACCATATTCAACCACGAACTCGATGTCGGAATGAAATGAAAATGAAAGCGGGGATGCCGTCTCAGCCACGCTTGGACCCGTTTGTGCTTGTGCGTGGAATAGTTGTCGACGATTAAATGTAGATCAATCCCTTCCGGTGTTTCAACATCGACCTTTTTTAAAAATCGAATGAACTCTTGATGACGATGGCGGGGCATACAATCCCCAATGACTTTCCCGTCCAGCATACTGAGAGCGGCGAACAGCGTCGTCGTTCCGTGCCTGACATAATCGTGGGTCATCGTTCCACAGCGGCCCTTTTTCAACGGCAGGCCGGGTTGAGTCCGGTCGAGGGCTTGAATCTGACTTTTCTCATCCACGCATAAAATCAACGACTTATCCGGAGGATTCAGATAGAGACCAACCACATCGATCAGCTTTTCGACAAGCCGCTTATCCCGACTGAGCTTGAAGGTTTTGATCAGATGGGGTTTCAGGTCAAGTTATTTATGACGCACTACATTAGCCTGGCTCGTCACTGGACAAAACAAAGCCAGGCCGACCTTCGCGTTGTAATCCTCTTCGGCTCCTCCATCGGAGTGATAATCAGCGCGCCTTCCCGCATCATCATATCAATAGACGCGTTTTCAGTCACGTTCATCTCATCGGCGAACGCCTTTGGGATCCGGACAGCCACGCTGTTGCCCCATTTTTGAATGCGTGAGATCATATTTCCATCTCCGTATCTACTATGTAGATACTCAAGAACTTTCAATTTGTCATTTTTAAAGTCTAAACAATCCGCGACACTTCGCCGAATACCTCCGCGATATCTTCAACGCCGACGGCGTTTTCGTCGGGCGGAAGAGCCTCGACGCCCCCTGGGCCGGCCTTCACGGCGGACCGAAATACGTGACCGGAAGAAGAGAGCGGCTGCCACGAATTGGCCGTCCGCAAAATCATCTGGAGAATTGGACGGACCAGAAGATTCGCGATCAAGCCTTGACCCTTGTAATATAATAAGTTACAATTGTAATCAAAATGGGCACATCGATGGATAAAAAAGGGCCGGCCAAAATACTATTCGGCAAAGCGCGGCGAGCCATCCTCTCGCTCCTTTTCGGCCGTCCGGATGAGGCGTTTTACCTTCGTCAGATCGTACGCGTTTGCCGTCTTGGGTTAGGCCCGGTCCAGCGGGAGCTAAAACTTTTGGCGGCAGCCGGAATCATCCGCCGCAGTGTTCGCGGCCGGCAGGTCTATTTCCAGGCGAATCCGGATTCGCCGATCTATCCCGAGATCAAGAGCCTGATAACCAAGACGGTGGGAATCGGCGATACCTTACGGAATGCCTTGGCCTCTTCCATGGACTTAATCTCGGTCGCCTTTATCTACGGCTCAATCGCCAGGGGCGAAGAAAACCGGAGAAGCGACATCGATCTGCTCATCATCGGCGATGTCGCATTTGGGGATATTGTGACGAAGCTACAATCCGCGCAACACTCGCTCGGCCGGGAGATTAACCCGTCCGTATATCCGCCAAATGAGTTCCGCTCGAAACTCTCGGCCAAACATCACTTCCTCACAACGGTTCTCAAAGGGCCGAAAATATATCTAATCGGGGATGAGAATGAGCTTAAACGATTGGTTGCGAAACGCCTGGCTGGTCGAGCATAAGACCAGCCCCGAAGAAATCGACGAGCTCCTGGGCATTGCCGACCGGGACATGAAAGAATGTCAAACCACCGGTCTATGCCAGGATTGGCGTCTGGCTATAGCTTATAACGCAGCTCTTCAATCCGCCACGGCGGCCCTGGCCGCATCCGGCTATCGAGCAGCACGGGAGGGACATCATTACCGGATTATCCAATCTCTTGCTTTCACGATAGGGGCCGATATGGATTTAATCGCCAAGTTCGATGGCTTCCGCAAGAAACGCAATATCAGTGATTATGAACGTTCGGGCTCGATATCAGTTCAAGAGGCGGGGGAAATGTTCGTTCTTGCCAGGACTCTTCGAAAAGCCGTGGCCCAGTGGCTGAAAAAGAACCATCCCCGCCTCCTCAAGAAGTGACGATCCTCTCTCTTGACTCAGGGCACTCGGCGTAGTTCAGGTCTATCCGGAAGCTTGCCGACGGTTATTTCTCGATCTTGACGCGCCAGGCCGCGGCGAACTCCCGGGCGGCCTCGACGGCTTCCTTCCCCGCCCGGTAGCAAAGCTTCCAAAGCGCCGGCTTGTCCTCGTATTCGGTCAAGGCGAATTTCATCCTCCCCCCGGAGGAGACGAGCTTGGCCCCGAAATCGACGTCCTCGCTCTCCTGGAGGAACTCGTCGATCCGGCGGACGATGAGCTTTTTCGCCTCGGCGGGAAACTCTTCTTCCCACTCTTTCAGGCGGTGGGCGTAGTCTTCCTTCTCTTGGGCGGCCTGCATCTCGTACGCCTGCTTGAGCATCGCCTTTTGCTGGGGGTCTTTCTCGAACGCTTCCATCTGGGCCTGGACGGCCTTGATCGCCTCTTCCATGGCTTTGCGCGTTTCGGCGTCCAAGCCGGCCATCGTCTTGCGCATCTCGGCGATCTGATTCTCCATTTCCTCGCGCTGCTTCTTCATCTCCGCCTCGGCCGAGAGCTTGGCCACCGGAGGTTCCGGCTTGCGGCTCTCCCGGTCCTTGGCGTATTCCGCCTTGAATTCGTCCGTCGCGACATAAGACTTGATCCAGGCGAGGCCGGAGCGGACGATGGAGGCCCGCGCCTCGGGAGACAGGGCTTTGAAAGCCTTGAAGGCGGGTTCGCTGAAGACGCTGCCGCTCCCCAGCGACTCGAGGACGCTTTCCTTGGCTTCGGCCAGGGTCAGGCCCAGCTTGCCGGCGATGTCCGATCCGGTCTGGGCGCCGAGGACGGCCAGAAATCCGACAAAAACAGCCCCTCCGACGGCAATCCGATGATGGGTCATCGTTCGTCTCCTTTTCTCCGCTGTCGAACCCGGCCAGGATAGACCTCGCTCTCCCGCCTGTCAAGCCCGTGGAACGCTGACCGTCGAAAGGAAGAAAACACGGGAGGGGGCGTCTAAAAGGTGAAAAATTGT
>VGJF01000207.1 GCA_016867585.1 Candidatus Aminicenantota bacterium
AGGCCCTGAACAGCAATCAACGACGTAAAAGGGGTGAGATTTAGGGTTGAGGCGCAAAATCTTTAGGCGAATAGCCGTCCGTGGAAATCGAGGCTAGAGGGTGAAGAGGTACATCAGCCAGCCCAGGAGGATCGCCCCGCCGGCCATGATCAGGAAGAGGAAGAGGCCGTAGCGGAGGCGGGCCGCCTTGTCCTTGCGGCGGAGAAAGGCCAGGACCACGGCGACGAAGAAGGCGTAAAGGACCATGGACAGGACGTGGCCGCGGAGGATCATGACGACTTCCCCGCGGCCGTGTCGTAGGCGTCCAGGGCGATGAGATAGTTCAGGAGGCCGGCCCCGGCGATGTAGGCCGTCCCGAACTCGAAGGTCGCCCGCTTGAGGTCGCCGACGCCGATCGGCAGGAGACGGGACAGGAGGTACAACAGCCCGTTGCCGACGTCGGCGAAAAAGGCCAGGATCGTCAGGGGGTTATCGGTCTGGAAGGGATAAATCCGGCCGTTCATGGCCAGTCCGAGAGCGGTCATCGCGGCCACGCAGCCGAAAAAGACGGCCGCCCGGGCATATCTCTTCTGGAGGGCGTGGCCCAGACCGGGGAGGAGCCAGCCGGCGGCCATGAAGAGGACTCCGCGCATTTTCATAAGGGGGCATCTTAAAAGAAATGCCCTTCCGAAATCAAGCCCGGCCTTTGCTTCCCGGCCGGGTTTCGCTATAATGGAAAACCGAACGGCGGACGGGCGCCGGTTCGTCCGAAGGAGGATCATAGGCATGGTTTTCGCGAGCCCAGACGACATTTTGGCATTCGCCCTCGACAGGGAGGAAGCGGCGGTCCGAATGTATCACGATCTCGCCGGGCGGGCCGAAGCCGAACCCCTCCGGGCCTTTCTGGCCGAGCTCGAGGCCGAGGAGAGGCATCATGCCGAACGGATCGCCGACCTGAGGGCGGGCCGGACGTTCGTCTTCAAGTCCGGCCGCGTTCCCGACCTCGGCTTGACCGACGGCCTCGTCGACGAACCTCTCGACGCTCAGAGCACGTTTCAGGACATCTTGATCGCGGCGGCCAAAAAGGAAGCCGAGGCCGTCGCCCTCTACACCCGCCTGGCGGAGGAAGCCGGGAGCCCGGCCCACCGGGAGCTCTTCGAATTTCTCGCCGGCCAGGAACAACGCCACAAATTCCGGCTGGAGCAGGAATACGAATCGCGCGTCCTGACCGAGTTCTGACGCGCCAATTGCCAAAGGAGGACGATGATGTCGAAATGGGAATGCACGGCTTGCGGCTACATCTATGATCCCGCGGTCGGCGATCCCGACAACGGGATCGCTCCCGGCACCCCCTTCGAGGGCATCCCCGACGATTGGACCTGCCCCCAGTGCGGCGTGGGCAAGGATTTTTTCCAGAAAATCGAGGACTGATCCGCTCATCCGGCCGGAGATGAAGATCGTCATCGTCGGCAACGGGGTGGCCGGGACCATGGCCGCCAAGGCCATCCGGGACCACGATCCGGGAGCCTCGATCACCATCCTGGCGGCCGAGGGCCATCCTTATTATCCTCGCCCCAACCTCATCGAGTACGTCGCCGGCGGCCTGCCTCGGGCCAAATTGTTCGCCTTTCCGCCGGGTTGGGCCTCCGGCCTCGGGATCGACCTCCGTCTCGCGACGCCGGCCCGGGCGATCCGTCCCGAGAGCCGGGAGGTCGAGCCGGCCGCGGGCGGGGCTTTGCCCTATGACCGGCTCCTCCTGGCCGACGGGGCGTCGGCCGCGGTCCCCCCGATCCGGGGCGCCGATAAGGGGGGCGTGTTCACCTTGCGGACCCTCGATGACGCCGAGGCGATTGTCGAACATGTCCGGAAACGTCCCCGCGTCGCGGTGGTCGGAGGCGGCCTCCTCGGCCTGGAAATCGCCCGGGCCCTTCAGGCGCGTTCGGCCGAAGTCGAGGTCATCGAATTCCTGCCCCATCTCCTGCCGCGGCAGCTCGATCCCGCCGGCGGCGAGGTCCTCAAGTCCCAAATCGAAAGGCGCGGCATCCGCGTCCGGGTCGGCTTGGCGACCGAGGAGATCTTGGGCCGGACGGACGTCGAGGGGCTTCGGTTCAAGGACGGGTCCGAAATCCGGGTCGATACGGCCGTCCTCGCCGCCGGCGTCCGCCCCAATCTCGCTCTGGCCCGCCAGGCCGGCCTGGCCGTCGACCGGGGCGTGCTCGTCAACGACCGGATGGAGACGAGCCTTCCGGGCATTTATGCGGCCGGCGACGGGACGCAGCATGACGGCCGATTGTACGGGATCATCCCGGCGGCCTTCGAGCAGGCCCGGATCGCGGCCGCGGCCATCCTGGACAGGGAAGGCCGCTACATCGGGACGGTGCCCTCGAACACCCTCAAGGTCGCCGGCATGGCCCTGACCTCGGTCGGCCTGGTCAATCCCGAAGGGCCGGGCTTCGAAGAGCTTCGGGCCTCGAATCCCGAGGCCGGGATTTACAAAAAAATCGTCCTTCGGGACGGGGCCCTCGTCGGGGCCGTCTGGCTGGGGACGAAGGCCGGCGTCGCCGAGCTCGTCAAGGCCGTCAGCCGGAAAACGCCGGCGGCCTCCCGGAAGCACGACCTGCTCCGGGAGGATTTCGATTTTGCGTCCCTATGAGAATCGGGTTTCTCGCCCTTTCGCTCGCGGCCGCGACCGCCGCCTCATCCGCCCAGATCCCGGCCCCGGCGGCCGCGACCGCCGTCAAGACATCCGGATATTTTTCGGCCGACTATTTCCAAATCCGGCATCCCGAGGGAGGATGGGACCGGTCGTTCGCCCGCGGCCGAGGCGGAGTCTTGTTCTCGGGGGACTGGTCGGCCAACTTCGGATACGCCCTCGAGTTCACCCTGGAGGCCGGCGGCGCGGCCTCCCTCGAGCAGGCTTGGGCCGCCGTCCGGGCTTCCGGGGCCTTCGAGATCCGGGCGGGCCTGTACCTCGTCCCTTTCGGCCGGTACAATGAGGCCCGACGCCCCTTCCAGACGAAGCTCATCATGGACCCGTTTCCCGTCGGCGTCCTCTATCCCCCCTCCTGGCGCGACCTCGGCCTCGTCTTGACCGGGCGGATCGGTCGGCTCGGATACGCCGGATACCTCGGCAACGGCTTGGCGGAAGGGGAATCCCTGGCCGACGGCCAGCAATTCCGGGACAACAACCGGAGCAAAGCCTGGGGAGGGCGCCTTTCATACATCCTGGCCGAAAATCTCGAGGTCGGGGCGTCCTATCATCAGGGGATGGCCGACGACGGCGACAGCCGGCGGCGCCGGACATGGGGGGCCGACCTCGACTGGGGATCGGACGCTTTCCGGATCGTCGGGGAATACGCCAAGGCCGAGATCGTCAATCCGGGACCGTTCGCCTCCGGCGCGGCCGAGGGCTATTTCGGGATGGTCAGCTTCCGGCTCGGTCCCTTGACCCCCCTGGCCTCTTTTCAATCATTGGCCTACGAGGACCCGTTCCATGGTCCGGGTTTCCGGGGCCCCGGCGGTCCGGGGGAGGGAATCGTCCGGGAGGAGATCCGCTGGGCGGTCGGTTTCGTCTATCCCCTCCACCCCTCCGTCCTCTTGAAGTGGGAATACGACTTCCCCCGTGAAAAGGGCGCCGCCGTCGGGCGCGACGTCCTCAGGGTCCAAATGGCCGTCCGGTTCTAGGGAGGCGAGGCCGACATGGCGAACATCATCGTCCTCGGAACGCAATGGGGCGACGAGGGGAAGGGGAAAATCGTCGACCTCCTCACCCCGGGCTTCGATATCGTGGCCCGCTACCAGGGCGGCCACAACGCCGGTCACACCGTCTACGTCGACGGCCGGAAAATCGTCCTCCACCTCATTCCCTCGGGGATCCTGAGGCCGAAGACGCTTTGCGTCATCGGGAACGGCGTCGTCATCGACCCTCGGGCGTTCCTCGAGGAGGTCGAGGCCCTCCGGGCCGTGGCCTCGGTCGGCCCGGACCGGATCGCCGTCAGCGCCAAGGCCCATCTCATCCTGCCCTACCACGGCGTCCTCGAGAGAGCCGATGAAGACCGGCTGGGGGAGAAAAAGATCGGCACGACTTGCCGGGGGATCGGCCCGGCCTACGAGGACAAGGCGGCCCGGCGCGGAATCCGGGCCGGCGACCTGCTCGACCTCGACGTCTTGAAAGGCAAGATCGCGGACAACCTGGCCGTCAAAAACCCTTCGATGAGGGCCTGCGGCCTGGAGCCGATCGGGGCCGAGGAGATCTTCGCCCGTTATGCCGCGTTCGCCGAGGCGCTGCGGCCGTACATCCGGGACACGAGCCGCCTCCTGGCCGACCGGATGAGGTTGGGCGCCTCGGTCCTGTTCGAAGGGGCCCAAGGCGCCCTGCTGGACCTCGACCATGGGACATATCCTTTCGTCACCTCCTCGAGCGCGACGGCCGGAGGGGCTTGCACGGGGCTGGGGGTCGGTCCGACGGCCATCGACGCCGTTCTCGGCGTGACAAAAGCCTACACGACCCGGGTCGGCTCGGGGCCGTTTCCGACCGAACTCGGCGACGAGACGGGGAAGACGATCGCCCGCCGGGGCGACGAATTCGGGGCGACGACGGGCCGGCCCCGGCGATGCGGATGGTTCGATGCCGTGGCCGTCTCCTATGCCTGCCGGATCAACGGCATCTCCAGGTTGGCCCTGACCAAGCCGGATGTCCTCGACGGCCTGCCCGAGGTCAAGGTCTGCACGGGCTACCGCTACAAGGGCGGCCTCCTCCGGGATTTTCCCTCGGAGCCGTGGATCCTCGAGAAGGCGAGGCCCGAGTATCGGACCATGCCCGGTTGGCCGTCGCCCGTCCGCGGGATCAGCGAGCTTGGAGACCTTCCCCCGGCCTTTCGCGATTATGTCCGCCTGCTCGAAGACCTCGTCGAGGCCCGGGCGGGGATCATCTCGACCGGAGTCGAGCGCGAGGAGACCGTCTTCGTCGAGGACGTCCTGGCCGGACTGGTCGATCGGCCGGCCGTCCGAAAGCCTTGATTTTCGAGTTGGACAATGGCATGATGGGCCCGCTCCATGAAGAGCTTGATGAAGAGATCGTGGAGGGAACAATGAAACGGCTTCGGATCTTCGGCGTCCTTCTCTTGGTCGCGGGGGCGGGATTTCTCGCCGCCCAGAGCAAAATCGTCCTCAAGGTCAAGGTCCAGAGGGCCAACGTCCGGTCGGAGATGAGCCTGACGGCCCCCGTCATCCGGGAAGTCCCCCTGGGAACTCTTCTCGAGGCTTCCCTGAAATCGGGCGAGTGGTACGAGGTCGCGATCACGAACGACCTCGGCGTCAGCTTGACGGGCTATATCCACATGAACACCGTGGACGAAGTCGGGGGCGGGGAAGAGGCGCCGCCGCCGAAGCCGAAGGCCAAGCCGGCGACCCCGGCGCCGCCGCCCGTCTATACGGAAACGCCGATCGAGGACCGCGGTTATGCCCCGATGAAAAGCGGGTTCAAGGTCATGGCCGCCTACGGCCTGGCCAGCTACAGCTACAAATCGGACCCCGACACCGCGATCCTCGATAAGTACAAGAAATCGTTGGGAGGCATCGCCGCCGGCATCGGCTATGAGTCCGGCGGACAGTTCGGCCTCGAAATCGACGTCATGTACCTTCCCAAGGGGGTTCACTACAAAGGCTCGACGTCCGATTTCGGCGTTGCCGGGACTTTCGAGATGTCGGTCAAAACGGCCCAGGTCAGCGTCCCGGTCTTGTTGAAGCTGACCGTGGCCTCCAACCCCGGGATCTATCTGCTGGGCGGCGGCGAGATCGCCTACGTCCTCTCGGCCAAAGCCGGCCTCAAATACGATATTCAGGGCATAGGCAGCGGTTCCGAAGAAGAGGATTTCAAGGAGAACATCAAGCCCCTCGATTACGGCGTCGTCTTCGGCGGCGGGATCAGCCTGCCCATGGGCTCGTCCCGGCTTTTCGTCGAAGCCCGCTATCACATGGGAATGGCCAACCTCCAGAAGTCCAACACCGGCTACGAAGGCGCGGTCCCCTCGGATTTCAAT
>VGJF01000208.1 GCA_016867585.1 Candidatus Aminicenantota bacterium
GTCATGTGGGTCAGGCCCAAGGGCGATCGTTACGAACTCGGCATCCGGATCAAGCGGATGGACACGGCGATCAAGAGCGAGATCATGGACCTGGCTTATGACCAATGGCGGGAATCGGCCGAGGACAAAGACCGAAAAACATGATCCTTTTTCTAAAAGGCCCCACCCTCTTGGGCCCTTCGGGTAATCCCTCTCTGACAACACTCAGACAATAGCTCGTAATCCGTCCGGGTCAAGAGGGTTGGGCCATATGTCGCAATTTGTCGCTCCATGTCGCCACATGTCGGCTCGAAAAGGCGGCCTCGTTGGGGAGGTTGACTCTTTCGTTTGAATTTGCTTTCATAAACAGCGCCAGAATCCGTTGATTGAAGAGGCGTTTTTCCAAATGATATCTGATATATAAGCGGCCCTGAAGGAATGTGCAACACGAGCCTTTTCCGGTCTTGGAAGGAAATCTCGGCCTATCTCGGAGTCGACAAACGGACGTGTCTTCGTTGGGAGAAAAAACTCGCTCTTCCCGTCCATCGGATCGAAGGCGGGGCCAAGGGGAGCGTCTTCGCCTATAAGGAAGAGCTCGAT
Source organism: Candidatus Aminicenantota bacterium (assembly GCA_016867585.1). Taxonomy (GTDB): domain Bacteria; phylum Acidobacteriota; class Aminicenantia; order Aminicenantales; family UBA4085; genus JAAZPG01. The sequence continues at coordinate 580 of VGJF01000208.1, forward strand.
GCTTGGATCCTCGTTCGTTCCGGCCAGCATCCGAAAGCCGTCCTTTCCGTCGAGGACGAAAGCGGCGAGAAGGGCCACCCCCCGACGATCTCGCGAGAGGAGCTTTCCCGGCTGATCCGCGGACGCGTCTTCCGGCAAATTCTCGCTCCCCCGCGGACGCGGCGGCTTCTCATCGGATTCCACGTCCTGGCCATCGCCGCGATCGCCGCCCTCTTCTTTCTCCTCAGAGTCAAGCCGATGTCCCGGAGCCCCCACGGCTTCCGGATCGAAGGAGAGCATCTCGTCGTTCTCAACCCGAGAGGGAAGGAAATCTGGCGCAAGGACACGGGTTTTCGCGACCTGCTCGGGCAGGACTTCTACGGGAGTCGCCTCCAGACGAGGCGGCTGGACGAGACCGAGAGGGCGGTCTTCCCCTGCCTGGCCTTCAAGGACATCGACCTCGACGGAGGGCGCGAGGTCCTCTTCGCGGCGAAAACCGCCGACGAAATGAGCGAGGGTGTTCTCTTCTGCTACGCCGCGGACGGCCGGGAGCGGTGGCGGTTCAAGGCCGGCCGGGACCTCGTTTTCGGCGATCGGCTCTTCCCGGCCGATTACCGCATCCAAGGCTTCGACCTCTGCGACATCGACCGGAACGGCGATTTGGAAATCCTCCTTCTCGCCTTTCACAAGCCGGACTGGCCCTGCCAGTTCGTCCTTCTCGACGCCCGGGGAAAAATCCTGGGAGAGTACTGGAACGCCGGCCAATGGTCCGATTTTCAGGTCGTCGACCTCAACGGCGACGGCCGAGTCGAAATCGTCGCCGCGGGCGTCAATAACGAATACCGGACAGGCGTCCTGGCCGTCTTCGACCCGGCCCAAGTCTCGGGGATGTCGCCCCAGCTTGAGTCGGGCTTCCGGTCGGCCGGGCTTTCCCGGGGGACGGAGAAATTTTACGTCCGCCTTCCCCGAGTGCCGTTCCTCCGGCCCGAAGAGCCCGTCGAAAGCGCCAAATCGCTCTTTCTTTACGAAAACAAGGACATCTCGGTTCTCATGGCCGAGAGCGGGCTCTTTGCCCATTTCAACTCCGCCCTGGTGTTTCTCGGGTTCTCCTCGAGCCACACCTTCGAGCGGCAGGTCAACCTCCTCCTGGCCGGCGGAAAGATCGCCCTTCCTCCGTCCGACTTCCTCGAGACCTTGGGGAAGAAAGTCCTCTACTGGGACGGCCAGGCGAGGGCCTGGACGCCCCGCCAGGCGATGTCCAGCACCTGGTGACGGCCTTCGCGCCGTTGACAGAGTCGGCGATTTTCTCTACAGTAAGGACCCGCCTTCGGCAAAGCCAGCGTAGCTCAGCAGGCAGAGCGGCTGATTCGTAATCAGCAGGTCGGAGGTTCGATTCCTCTCGCTGGCTCTTCCATATTTCCCGGGAATGCGGAGGCCGTCATGGACCCCTTCATTTTGAAGCGCCGGGACGATTTTTCGAGGGCCACAACCGATCTCATGCGGGAGAATGCCTTCGAACGGCTCGTCTTATGGGGGAAAAACAATATGGAAGCCATGATTGAGGCCTTGGGCACGGAAGATGAGCATTTGCGAGATTGGATCATCGGCGCCCTTCGGCACATCGGCGATCCTCGGGCCGTCGGGCCGTTGACGGAAATCATGGAAAAGATGGACCCGCAAGATTGGACAGGAAGCGTTCACGTATTTGGTCGAAGTCTTCAACGAGGAAGAATCGGAATTGAAAGAGATCGCCCTTTCTGAACTCGAACATATTTTACATCTTCATCTCGATTCTCTCAATAAAAGCGACTTGAAAAAATGGGCGGCCGGCGGGGGATTTCAGGCGCTCAGAGACAGGCTTCGTGACCCCCGTGCCGGGATGAGAGATGAGGCGTTGATCCTCCTGACCCGACTCGCGGATGAATGGGTCATTGGACAGTCTCAGGTTGTCGATCTGCTGATCGAAGCCTTGAAAGACGAAAATCTCCAAGTTCGAGGGGACGCGGCCTGCGGACTTCAGCGTCTCACGGAAAAGGACTTGGGGCTGGATTATGAGGCGTGGAAAAGCTGGCGGGACGAGGAGGGAAGGTCCTAGCCGTGATGAATCCTTGCCGTCATGGCCGGCCGGTTGAGGAGCCCGGGACTTTCGCCTGTCCGGCCCGGAGGTTCCAAACCGTCAGCCCGGCCAGGAGGACGGCGATAAGAATCCAGAGGGCCTTTTCGTCGAATCCGGGGAGAATCCCCCGGCCGACCGGGCTCTTGTAGGGACGGGAGAGGTCGACGGCCTCGTGGATCGCCCGGCGTTTTTCGGCCGGCCAGGCATAGCCGCTCTCGGCCAGCGTCCGGCCGAAGTAGGTTTCCAGGATGAGATTCTCCTTGGCGGCCACAAGCCAGGCTTCCCGGCGGGCGCGGGCGTCCTCGGCCGCGTCCCCGGCGGCCTCGTACCGGTCCCGGCGAAAAAGGCGGACGCGCATTTCGTAGAGGAACGGCGTCCAGACCTGGTTGAAGTTCGCCAGGAATCGGCCGTAATCCTTGTCTTGCCAATCCTTGAGGATTTGGCCGTTCTCCCGGGCTTGGGCCAGGTCGGTTTTCTTGAGCCACTCGGCCGTCAGGCGGGAGGAGAACACCCCTATCCGCGGGTCGGAATGCCGGCTGACGTGCTCGCGCATCGGTTCTTCTTTTTCGAGGGCGGCCAGGAACGGGAACCGGGCGGCCAGGGCGGCCGTCCGTTCGGGCGTGTTCGAGAGGCAGAGTCCGAGAAGGACGAGGTTGGCCGCGGCAAGGATCGAAACGCGCCGAACCGAACGAGGCCCCATCGGCCTCTCTTCCCCCGCCGGCCTGAGTCCCTGCCGGATCGCGATGAGAACGAGTCCGACGCCGAGGGCGTTCAGGCCGATGTCGGGGAAGTCGAAATACCGTCCGGGGACGGCCCATTGGATGATCTCGTCGGTCGTCCCGGCGAGAGTCCCGGTGAAGAAGGCGGCCGGATAGGCGCCGCGGTCGGGCAGGGAAAGCCGCCAGGCTCTGAACAGGAGCGCTCCGAGGAGGCCGTATTCGATGAAATGGGCGGCTTCGACCGCGCCGGACCAATATTTAACGGTCAGGCCGGCGTAGGCCGCCGCGCAGACGGCGAGCCAGGCATATCGGGCCGGCCGCCGGAGACGAAACTTGATGAGGAGGACGATCGCCGCGGCGGCGAACGCGCCGGCGACGAGGGCCAGGAGAAGGATGGAGAAAACATTCGGCCCGGCGTGCCTGAAGGCGAAAGCCTGGACGACCCGGGCGACCGGGACCGTCAAGAAGACGGCCAGGGCGCAAAGAGCGACCCAAACCCAGGCTAGAGCCCGGCGCGGACCCGCTGGCATGCCGCTATCATAACAGACGACGCCCCCGCGGGCGAGGCGGTTTTCCCTTGAACGTCCTTTGCTCGGCGCCGGAGGAGCCGGCCGTCGGCGTCAGCGGCGCGGCGGGATTTCGAAGGTCCGGGTTTGGACGGAACCGCGGCTGAGGAACACAAGCTCATACTTTCCCGGAGGCGCATTCCCGGCCTCCCAGGCCGTTTTGCGGATGCCGATGTCCGCGGCCTCGGTCTCGAAGAGCGTCGCCACCGGGCGTCCGTCCGGCCGCCGGATGAAGAGCTTCGCCGGCGCGGTGTCGAAGAGGTTGAAGCTCGTGTGGAGCGTTCTTCCGCGGAGGACGGGTTGATGAAGGTTGAATCCGCGGCCGACGGCTTCGTAATCCTCATCGACGGAAGCGGCAAGGAGGGCCGGATATCCGGGCGCGCGGCTTTCGTAGTAGGGATTGCCGAGCTCGGCCCAGCGCCAGGAGCTGAAGTCGGGGGCGTGGATGACGTGGATGTCGCTCATGATGTGCAGCTTCCCGTCGGCGTTGTTTGGGAGGCGGCCGGGCGCGCCGTTCTCGGTCGTGTAGATGAACCCCTGCCGCCCTGAGGCATGGGCCGTCCCGACTCCCGGAAAGCCCAGGGCCGTGACGTAATAGCTGTCGATATAATGGCCGGCGAAGAAGGTGTAGAACATCCCCGTGACGAGGTCCAGGGCGCCCTCGTCCTGGAGCGAGAGGAGGATGTCGAGGGAGGTCACGACTCCCGGCTGAAAGGGTTTCGAGACGGGTGAGGGGCGGCCCGCCGACCTCCAGCCGTGGGGCCGGACTTCGACGTCGGCGAAGACGCGCGAGACCGTGACCCGGCCCGAGCCTGGCGGATTCCCCAGGTAGTTGGAGGGGTTGAGGCTGATCCGGACGTCGGGGACGATGTGGCCCCGGTGGCGCTCCCGGGAGATTTCCTCGACGAATTCGGCCTTGAGGTCCTCGACGGCTTCGCCGGCGACGACCTTGATCCAGACTCCGGGCCGCCAGAGGGCTTCGTCCCAGCGGTTGGCCCGCCGGCTGTTGAGTTCCTGGGCCCGGCCCGCCCCGGCATCGTAGGAGAACCGGTACCAATAGGGGCCGCTCAGGCCGTCGATCCGGCGGATGAACGAGGTCATGGCCTTGAGGTCGAACCGGTAGGAAATCGATATTCCGTTTTTCTTGGCCACGGCCAGGATGACGTCGAACATCGAAAAATATCCCGGGGCGAAGATATCGGGCCTGGTCGTCCGGATGACATGGTCGGCCGGATCGAACTCGAAGACCCTCCCGAGGATATCGACCCTGGAGGTCGGAAGGGGGGGATCGGATGCCCCGGCCTCGAGGACCCCGGTTGTTTTCAGGGCGGCGTATGTCTGGCTGGCCGGAAAATGGTGGCAGCCGCGGCAGTCATTATCGGGAGGGAGACGGGTGTGATAGGGATGAAGGGCGACGGCCCGTGGCGGGGAACCGTTTCCTCCACGGACATGGCAGACGTTGCAACCGGCCTGGCCCGGAAAGACGTGCCAGGTCCGGCTGGTGACGGAGTTGAGGCGGACGAGGTAGCGGCCGTCCGGGAGTCCCGCGACCGCCAGGTTGCCGGCGGCGTCGGTCGAAGCGCCGTATTCGCCTCCGTCCGGGTCGATGAACACGACCTCGGCTCCGGGGCTTGTCGCCGTTCCGGAGGAGTCCCTGAAAACCGTTCCGGCCGCCCGGAAAGCGGCGTGGCAGACGAGGCAATTTTCGCCCGGGTGGTGAGCCACGGTCCCCGATCCTGGAGGCCGTCCGGCCCGGACGGCGGCCAGGGCGGCGAGGGCGATGCCGGCGGCTGCGCCGCCGAGGAGGGCGATCGGTCCGAGCCCTCGGAGGAGCGTTTTGCCGGGAGAGGCCGAAGATCGGACAGGGACCATGGCAATCCTTCGACAGGTCCATTATCCCATAAAAAACGATGACAGGCAATCCGTTTTGACATATCATGAGACGTCGTTCCCGAGGAGGTTCCTCCGTGACCGAATATGATTTTTCGTCCCGCCGCCCCGAAGTCGATCCCGGGG
>VGJF01000209.1 GCA_016867585.1 Candidatus Aminicenantota bacterium
AGCCGGCCGTCGCGGGCCTGTCCTCCGGGGACGAAGCCGAAGCCGCGATGATGCTCGACGAGCGCCTCCCGGCCGGCGATCAGCCCGGCTATTTCGGACGAAAAATACGTCGCTTCGTCGCCCGGCGAGAAAAGCGCGGGAACGGCGTTGAGGTCGTAGAGGTTCCAGAAGGCCGTCCAGGCCCGAAGAAGGGTTTCGGGCTTCGAGAGGTCGGGCGGCTCGAGGAGGAGCCGGGCCAGGTCGGCTTCGGCGGCGATTTGGGCGAAGGCCGGCCACGCCGCTCCGGAGACGATCTCCTCGAGGCGGGACCTGGCGGCGTCTTTGTCTCCGGCCCAAAGCTCGCGTTGGGCCAGGCCGTAATGGTAGATCGCGGCGTTGGCCCGCAGCTCCGCCTCGCTTTCGTCCGGCTTGGGGCCGAGAAGGGCTTCCGGGGCCAGGATTCCCTTGTGCATCAACAGACGACGGTGGTAGGCGGCGTTTTCGATGATCGTCATGTTCGGGCCGATCGTCTCGAGGACCTTGGCCGCGGCTTCGGCCTTCCCGGCCCGCCGCAAGGTCAGGTAGAGCCAGTCCGTGGTCGCGGCGATCGAGTCGTCGTTCTTGGACCAGACGAGACATTCCCGGTAGGCCGCTTCAGCCCTCGCCCAGTCGCCCGCGAGAAAGCGGGCCAAGCCGAGATGGTAGAAGATGTTGAACTGGGTGTTCGAGAGGGGGACGCCGGCGTTGTTCGGGACGCCGTCGGCCTCGACCTCAACGGGCGCGGACCGGACGAGGGCGGCCGCTTTTTCAAAATCGGCCGCGGCCTTGGCGAACTGGCGGACGGAGATGTGGCGGTGGCCGCGATGACGGAGGAGACGGTAAGAGCCGGGGAAGCGGTCCAATCCTTCGCTGAAGACCGCGATCGCTTCGCGGTAGCGGCCGGCGTAGGCCGCCCGCCGGCCCAGCCAGATCGTGTTCTCTTCGGACGGGTCGCGGGCGAAGTCGGCCTTGGCCTTCTCGTACCTCTCGAGGGCGGCGGCGTCGGCGGCCGTTGGGACGAGCTTCGCCCCGAGGAGCGAGACGGCTTCGTAATCTTTTGTTTCGAGGGCGGCGATGAGGGGGACGGCGAGAAAACATGCGGCGGCGAGGCGTTTCATATCCGGAATTATGGTCGCATTCCCTCTTACGGTCAATCCCGAAGGCCGCCGGCCGTCGCACGGCTTCAATGCGCTTATTTCCTCCCTCTCCGCAGCCGCTCTTCGAAGAGCCCGGCGTGTCATGCGGCGGCATGGCCGTCCTCGTGACCCCGTAGCGGAAGGGGGACCCGACGCTTCCGGCGTCGGGGGGAACCGACGGGACTGGTTCCCCGGGGCCGGGGTTAGAGGATGGTCATGTCGCCGCAACACGCCGCGGGAAATCGGGCCATGCCGTCGAGGCCGAACCCATGTGCTATAATCGGGTCGAATGACGCGGAGCGCCCTGTTCGTCTTCGCCTTTCTCCTCCTCGGGATCCTGGCCATCCCGGTTCTCCTCTTCTGCATGCTCTTCGGGCTCCGAGAGACGTTCATCGTTTACGGAGTCTGGATGATGGACGTCGGCCGCCGCGTCCTGGGAATCGACATCGAAGCCCGGGGCCTCGAAGCCCTCGAGCCCGGGCGCCCCTATGTCTTCATGTCCAATCACGAAAGCTTCATCGACGGGCCGCTCCTGACGACCGTCCTCGACCGGCCCCTTCGGTTCATCGTCAAGAAATTCGTCTTGGGAATCCCCGTCATGGGGCCGGGGATGAGATTCGTCGGCTACATCCCCGTCGAGAAGGAGGGCCTCGGCGCCGGACGGCGAAGCATCAGCCGGGCCGTCCGGGCGATGCGCGGAGAAGGGCGTTCTTTTCTGATATTTCCCGAAGGGACCCGAAGCTGGGACGGGATTCTCCAGCCTTTTCGGAGGGGCGGTTTCTTCCTGGCCCTCAAAGGCGGCGCCCCCATCGTCCCGGTGACGATCCGGGGGACCTACGGCCTCATGCCCCGCGGGAAATGGCTCATCCGGAAGGGGCGGGTCCGGATCGTCTTCCATCCGCCCGTCCCCGTGACCGGATACACCCCCGCAACCATGGCCGGGCTCATGGACAAGGTCAGTGCGGCCGTCGTTTCGGGTTGATCTCCGGCGATTTCCTCTTGTCGGGGTAGGGGGGGTGCTTGGGGACCTCGACGGGGTCCTTGGCGATTAACTCCTGAAGGTGCTTGACCGCGGCCTCGAGCTGGACATCCTTCCCGAGGAAGGCCGCGTGGGGCGCGTTGTCGACGACGATGTCGGGGTCGACGCCGTGGCCTTCGATGAGCCAGACGCCTTCGGGCCCGTAGACGCCCGTCTCCGCGGCCGAGGCCAATCCCCGGTCGACGAGGACGTTCGACGAGCTCAGCCAGATCTCGCCGCCCCAGGTCCGCGTCCCGATGACTTTGCCCAAGCCCAGCCGGCGGAATCCCTCGGCGAAGGCCTCGCCGTCCGAGGCCGTGAACTCGTTGCAGAGGACGACCATGTGGCCGCGGAAGGCGTACTGCATGTTCCAGGTCGGATTGCCGACCCGCGGCTGCCAGTAGAACCAGGCCCGGCGGAGGAGCTTCTCCAGAATCCAGGAGTCGATGTTTCCGCCCCGGTTGTGGCGGACGTCGATGATCAAGCCCTTTCGGTTGTAGACGGGGTAGAAGTTCTTGACCCATTCCGTGTAGTTGCCTCCGCCCATGGCCCGGAGATGGACGTATCCGAGGTCGCCTTTCCCCTGTTTTTCGACTTCGAGGCGGCGGGTGTATTCCCATTCGGCGTAGCGGAGGTCGGATTCGGCACCGGCGGCGATGGGATAGACGACGGCCTTCGTCGCCATGCCGCCGCCCGCCGGCTTGAGCTCGAGAAGGACCTGGCGGCCGGCCGTCGTCCGGAGGAGGAGCGACGGGTCGGCGACGCTCAAGGTCGGGACGCCGTTGATCGCGAGGATGACGTCGCCCTCCCGGACCGCAAGCCAGGGTTTGTCCAGCGGCGAGAGGCGCTCGGGATACTCGGGGTCGGCCCGGTAGATGTGTTCGATCCGGTAGCCGCCCTGGGCTTCGTCCCGGACGAGCCGGGCGCCGAGCGAAGCCGGGGCGATTTGGTCCGTCCCTTGGCGGATGTCTCCGCCGCGGACGTAGGTGTGGAGGGCCGAAAGCTCGCCGACGAGGTGGGCGAGGAGGTCGTTGAGCTCGGAGCGGTCGCTGACCCGGTCGAGGAAAGGCTCGTGCCGCTTGAGCAGGTCGTCGTAGTCGACGTTGTGGAGGTTCCGGTCATAAAAAAAATCGCGCTCCATCCTCCAGGCGTCGAGGAACATCTGCCGCCATTCCTGGCGCGGGTCGAGGGAGAACGTCCAGCTCGAAAGGTCGATTTTCTTCTCCGGCAAAGAGGCCGGGGCGTTTCCCCCGGCCTCGATGACGTAGAGGTCCTGGCCCTTCTGGACGAGGATTTTCTTTCCATCGGCCGAAAGTTCGAAGTCGCGGATGTCCTCGACGAGGATCTTGGCCTTGACGTCCCGGTTCTTGACCTCGACGGCCTGGAGCTTGGCCCGGCCGGCGGCCCGGGACTCGCGGTCGATGACGAAGAGGAATTTCTCGTTGAGGGCGAGGCCGGAATAGACGCCCACCGGGAGCGGGACTTCGTAGATGCGGTCCTGGAGGCCGGCGAAATCGATGGCGACCTCGACGGCTTTCTTGTCTTTCCGATCGTCCTTGGATTCGGCCGCCTCGCCCGCGCCGAGAAGCTCGTTCGCCGGAAGGAAGGGAAATGTCGTTTTGGCCGTCAGGGCGGCGGCGTAGATTTTGGCCGTCTTGTCGAAATAGGGCTCGGGCTGCCGGGCCCCCCAGGGGCTGCCGACGACGCTCTGGAAAACGCGGTCCGAAAGGAAGTAGAGCCATTTCCCGTCCGGGCTCCAGGCAGGGCTGTACGCATCGACCCGGTCGTTGGTCAGCGCGACGGCCTCGCCCGTCTCGGCGTTGAAGATGAAAATCCGGGAGTACTGGTTATCGGCCGGCTGGACGGCGGCCAGCCAGCGGCCGTCGGGCGACCAGGCCAGGTCCCTGGGCATTCCGTTGGCGCTCTCGGCGGCCTTGACCTGGGTTTTCTTCTCGAGGTCGGCGATCCAGAGCCGCTGGTCCTTGTCGGCGAAGGCCAGGCGCCGGCCGTCGGGCGAGGGGAGCCCATCGAAACGAATGACCGTGGCCCCGCTTGTCAGCCTCCGTCCGGCGGAGAGCCCGTCGGCCGGGAGGCGCGAAAACTCCCATTCGCCGGTTTCGTCCGAGAGGGCCATCAGGCTCTTGCCGTCGGGGAAGAAGCGGGCGCTGCGGTGGCGGACGCCCTCCCGGCGGGTGACCCGGACCCAGCGGCCGTCGCCGGCGGGAGCGACGAAGACCTGCCCCCGCGAGACGAGGACGACTTTATCGCCGGCGGGGGAGATATGGGCCGAGGTGAGATACTCGAGCGGCCGGGAGATCCAGCGTTCCCGCATCTGATCGAAATCGGAGGGGAGGGAGATCTCGACTTTCCGGTCCCGGCCGGAGCCGAGGTCGAAGACATGGAGGTCGGCGACGAGCTGGTAGGCGATCCGTCCGCCGAAGAGGGAGGGGGAGCTGGCGTCGTATCCCTTGTGGTAAGTCAGCTGTTTGAGCCCCCGGCCCTCGAGGTCCATCGACCAGAGGTTCATCGTCCCGTCGCGGTCGGAGAGGAAGTGGATCCGGCCCTGCCAGAGGAGGGGGTTCTTGCTCGTTCCCGGATAATCGGTCGTCAGGGGGACGGCCTCGCCGCTTCCTTCGACGTACTTCCAGAGGTTCTGGGCCGTCCCGCCCCGGTAGCGCTTGGTGTAGCTTCCCTGGAAAGGCAGACGGGTGAAGAACAGGGTTTTCCCTGTCGCCTCGAAGCATCCGTCGGCGGCCTGGGCGAGGGGGAGGAGAAGTTCGGCGCCGGTCCGGGGGTCGAGGACGACGATCTGGGCGTTGGGCAGGGTCGAGTATTTCTGGGTCGCGTAGAGGATTTTTCCGTCCGGCGTCCAGCCGACGGCGGTCGAGGCCTGCCCGGCGAAGGTTCGGCGGACGGGAAGCCCGCCCTGGAGCGGCATCGTGTAGACTTCGGTCGGTCCTTCGTATTGGGCCGAAAAGGCGACGGTCGTTCCGTCGGGAGAGACGGCCGGGAAGCTTTCCATTCCCGGATGGGTCGTCAAGCGGCGGGCCGTTCCCCCTTCAAGCGGAACGGTCCAGAGGTCCCCCTCCGAGGTGAAAACGATGACGTTCTCGGCCATCGCCGGATAGCGGTAGTATCCGCTGCGTCCGGCGGCCGGGGCGGGCGGGGCGAGCGAAGCCAGGACGACGGCGAAAGCGGCGAGGACGGCGAGCGTTTTTTTCATGGAAAGGCCTCCTGGGGCGGATGGGGCATGATGGCCTATTGTATCCGAAAAGGCCGGCGGGATTGATTTTTTCTTGAAATCCGCATATAGTTCAGCCCGAAGAACCGGGGCCGGAAGGCTCGGCGACATTTCACGATAAGGAGAGAGACATCCATGGCCAAAGCACTCACGAAGAGCCAAATCGTGGCCGGCGTGGCCGAGAAGGCGGGCCTTTCCAAGAAACAGGCCGGGGCGGCGATCGAGGCTTTGATCGAAATGGCCTACGCGAACGCCAAGGACGGTTTTTCCGTGCCCGGGTTGGGCAAACTCGTCCTCGTCGACCGCAAGGCGCGCCAAGGCCGCAATCCCGCGACCGGCGAGACGATCCAGATCCCGGCCAAGCGCGCCCTGAAGTTTCGGGTGGCCAAAGCCTGCAAGGACGCGATCCTCGGCTGATTCGGCTGGACAAATCAGCCATCGAGTCGGAATCCGAAAAGGGGACGGTTCTCTTTTTCTCGGGAAAAGAGAACCGTCCCCTTTTTTATTGACCTTGCCCCGGAGTTCGGGTCATTCTCCGGGGGGGGAGGGCCGCCATGACGC
>VGJF01000210.1 GCA_016867585.1 Candidatus Aminicenantota bacterium
ACGGAAGGATGGGCGGCCAGTCGATAGGCGGCCTTCAGGCGGGACGCGGCGAGGCCGGGCGTGTCCAGGCCGGGAAGAGCGAGGCGGTCGTAGAGAACGAACGACTCGGAGATTTTCTGGGAAATGTTGTCGAAAAAAGCCTTGGCCGCCGGCCGGGGCTCTTCGAGGGACCGGCGGACGTGATCCCGCCGGTCTTCTTCGATCCGGGGAAGGAGGAAGACGACGGCGGGGTTGTGAAGCCGGTCGGCCGCCGAGGCGAACGTCCCGAGGTCGAGGGCGATTTTCCCCGCTGGAAGGTCCTGGGTCCAGGCCGACGGGATTCCGGGCGGAAGGAATTGCGGAAAATCGTGGACGAGAGTCCCGAGGCGGACATTGTCCACCAGCGATCCCTTGTCCCAGCGGATCGCGCCGGACTCGAACCGGAAGTGGACGGTCTCGGTCGAGAACAGCTTGAGCCCGCGGGACAGCCCGCTCAGGAGAAAAACGGTCTTTCCGCTCCCCGCCCCGCCGATGACGACATAGAGGACGGGCCCGCGTTCGTCGACGAGGGCGGCGGCGTGAAAACTGTACGTCCGCCGGCGCTCCTCGAGGAGACGCAGGGCGAAGCGGTAAAGGAATCCTTGATTCCCCCAGAACCCATAACGGGCGTCGGACGCCTCCCGGGCCAGCCGGAGAAACGGCCCGCGGAACCTCGCCCGGCGGCCGGAGAGACGCCCGGACGGCCGGCCCGGCCGGTCTTCGATGACGATCGAGCCGTCGGGCCTCCGGGGGGGGGCGATGAGGTCGACCGACCGGAAATCGGTCAAGAGCGAAGGGACCTCGACGGGCAGCGGAAACGAGGGCAGGATTCCGGACTTGTCGGCCTCGACGGCGATCGTCGTCCTGAGGATGTGGAGGCCCATTTTCACCAACGGCGGTCGATCCTTCTCCGGGAATCATACCCCAATGCCGGACGCGAAACAAAACGTCATGTAACTTTTTGGACCGAAGCGGCGTATATATCGACGCATTCCGTTGCGCGGACCGTCATGTCCGGCGGAAAGGAGAGAACGATCAAACCCTTCATTTTCCACATGTTGACCGCGGCCATCCTGGCCGGCGGCCTTTCCGCCCGGGGAGGACAAGCCGGAGCCGTCCAGGTCGATATCGAAGAGCTCAAAAAGAGCGCCCCAAAAATCTATATCGACTGCATGGGCTGCGACCTCGAGTACATCAAGACCGAAATCACCTTCGTCAACTACGTCCGGGACCGCAAAGAGGCCCACGTCCACGTTCTCGTCACGACCCAGGCGACGGCCGGCGGCGGCCGGGAGTACACCCTGTCTTTTCTCTGCCAGAACGGCTTCGGAGGCGTTAACGACACGGTGAAATATTTCGCCAACAAGACGGACACGGAAGACGAGGTCCGGAACGGATTGGTCAAAGCCCTGAAGATCGGCCTCGCCCCGTACGCGGCCCGGACGCCGATCGCTTCCCGGATCGCCGTCTCCTACGCCCAGCCACCCCGGCCCCCGGCCGTCGAGGACAAATGGGACCATTGGGTGTTCAGCTTGAGCGGCAACGGCTCTTTCAACGGAGAGCAGTCGATGTCCTCGGCCTCCTGGGGACTCAACGCCTCGGCCAGCCGGATAACGCTCAAAACAAAGCTCCGGATCGGGCTGTCCGGTCAATACAGCCGCAGCCGTTTCGACTACGGGGGAGCGACGATCCGGAGCGTCAGGGAGAGCGCCGATTTCAGCGGGCTCCATGTCTTCAGCCTGGGCGAACACTGGTCGGCCGGGTTCTCGCTCGAGGCCTCCTCCTCGACCTTTAACAACATCCGCCTCAGCCTCCGGCCCGCCCCGGCCGTCGAATTCAACGTCTTTCCCTACGCCCAAGCCACGAGGCGGCAGCTCCGAATCGTCTACCGCTTGGGTCTGGGGGCCGTCCGCTACCGCCAGGAGACGATTTACGACAAGACCCGGGAAACCCTCTGGGGGGAATCCCTCTCCGTGACTCTCGACCTCAAGGAAAAATGGGGGGCGATCTCGGTTTCCGGTTCGGGATCCCATTATTTCCACGACTTTGGCAAAAACCGCCTCAACGTGTTCGGGAGCCTCCAGGTCAACCTCTTCAAAGGGCTGAACGCCTACGTCATCGGCGGCGGTTCGCGGATCCGCGACCAGCTGGGGCTCGTCAAGGGAACGGCCTCGCTCGAGGAAATCCTCCTCCGACGGCGCCAGCTCGAGACGGGCTACAATTACTTCGCCATTTTCGGTTTGTCCTACACCTTCGGTTCGATCTACACGAACGTCGTCAACCCCCGCTTCGGCTCGGCCGGAAGCGGGGAGATCTCGATCCACATCGAGTGACCAGGGGTTGAAGATGGACCAGAGAAAAATCGCCGCCTTGAAAAACGCCTCGTTCCGAGCCCGGCCGTTCCGGGCCGCCTTCCGGACATTCGCCGGGGCCGCCGTCCTGGCGGGGCTGGCGTTGCCGGTCCCGGCCCAGGACATCGGTCCGCCGCCGGAAGCCAGCCCGATCCGTGTTCTCGTCGAGAGCCCGGCCTTCAACCTCGGGGACTGGCCCGCCGCGATTCCCTTCGCCGAGCCTTCCCCTCTCGATAAGGCCCATGTCGTCATCGCCGTGAAGACCGAGGCGCCGGGCGTCTTCGCCGTCGTTTTGACCGGCCGGGCAGAATTCGAGGGGCAGGGCGACGGCTTCACTCACGAGTCCCCTTCCGGCCAGAGCGAGGACGATGTCCGCGCGGCCCTCCTCCAGAAGATCAAGCTGGCCCTCTTGCGTTTCGTCTCCAAAACGCCTCTTTCCGGACGGATTTCGATTTCCCTGTTGGACCAGGTCAAGCCCACGGCCGTGGCCGACCCCTGGAATTTCTGGGTTTTCAGCCTGGGCCTGAACGGTTTCCTGAACGGAGAAAGAACTTACGCCGGCCGGTCCTGGATGGGGAATTGTTCGGCCGGCCGGGTCACCCCGGAATGGAAGATCCGTCTCTCGCTCTCCGGACACGTCAAACGGGACGTGTTCCGCGTGGGCGACTATCGCTACGAGAGCTCCTCCCACGGCCTTGGTTTCAACGGGATGGCCGTCAAGAGCCTGACCGACCATTGGTCGGCCGGGGGCTTCGTCAATCTCAGCTCGTCGACGTACCAGAACATCGGGCTGAGCCTCCAGACGGCCGCGGCCGTCGAATACGACATCTTTCCTTATTCCGAATCGACGAAGCGCCAACTCCGGATTCTCTACCGGGTCGGGGCGACGAACGTCCGCTACCGGGAAGAGACGATCTTCGACAAAACGCGGGAAACCCTGTGGTCCGAGTCGCTTTCGGCGACCCTCGAGGTCAAAAGGCCCTGGGGGACCGTCTCGGCGACCCTCCTCGGCCAGCACTATTTCCACGACTTCGGGAAAAACCGGCTCCAGCTCAACGGCCAGCTCTCGTTCCGGGTCTTCCGCGGGTTGAAATTCAACCTCGACGGCGGCGGTTCAAGGGTCCGCGACCAGCTTTTCCTGGCCAAGGGGGGATCCTCCCTCGAGGAAGTTCTTCTCCGCCGCCGCCAGCTGGCGACGACCTACGACTATTTCTTCTCTATCGGCCTCAGTTACACCTTCGGCTCGATTTTTTCGAACATCGTCAACCCGCGCTTCGGCTCGGGGAGCGGGACGTCGATCCGCCTCAGCTTCTAGCCGGCCGGCGTCTTCACCGCCTCATGGACCGCCGCCGCCCCGAGGAACAGGCGGCGGAACGCCACCGGGGCGAATCCCGCCTCGGCGAGAATCCGGGCCAGCGTTTCGGCTGGGTAGAAACGGGGAATCGTCGAGGCCAGATAGGCATATCCCGTCCTCGAACCCGAAATCCTCGCCCCCAGGGGCTGAACAAACGTTCGAACATAGGCGTGGAAGAGAACTCGGACGATTCCCGCGGGCGGTTGGCTGGTCTCGACATTGACGAACCGGCCGCCCGGCTTGAGGACGCGATGGAACTCGGAGAAGGTCCGGCCCAGGTTTTCCCGGGAGGTGTTCAGGTTGCGGGTCGCGAAGCTCAGGCTGACAAGGTCGACGGACGAATCCGGAAAGGGGAGACGCCGGACGTCGGCCAGGACGGGCCTGACCGGGTTTGAGGGTCCTGTCCGGCTCTTCCGCCGCACGCCTTCAAGCATCGCGGGGCAAAAGTCCGCGGCCACGACCGTCGTCCCCGGAGGCGACATCCGGGCGAGCTCCGCGGCCGTCTCTCCCGTCCCGCTGCAGACGTCGAGCCAGACTTTTCCGCCGCCCCGAACGGCCAAGCGGACCGCCCGGCGGCGCCACCGCCGGTCCAATCCCAAGGTCAGGATGCGGTTCGCCCGCTCATAGGTCGAGGCGACCTCGGCGAAGATGTCTTTCAAGCTTCCCGGCAAGTGTTATATTATGACACAATCCTTGAACTTCCGCACCGAAAGGAGGCTCATGCGCCGTTTCCGACCTCACCTTGTTCTCGCTCTCGCCGGGATCGTCATCGCCTCGGCCGCAGCCGAGGGAGCGGATGTCGGTCCGACCTACGCCCTCATCAACCTCAAGGTCGTCCCGGTCTCCGGTCCGATCTTGGAAAAGGGGACGATCATCGTCCGCGACGGGCTCGTCGAAGCCGTCGGTCCGGCAGGCAAGATCACGATTCCCGAGGACGCCGAAATCGTCGACGGAGAAGGCCTGACGGCTTATCCCGGACTCATTTCGGCCCACACGAACCTCTTTCTCGAGGAGGCGGCGAGCCCGGCCCGTCCCCAAAGTCCGGCCGAATTCGCCGCGGCCGTGGCCCCGCCGAGCCCTCCCGACCAGCCCGGCCATGAGGTCTTCGACCAGCTCAAGCCGAAGAAAGCTTCGATCGACGGTTTCCTCAAGGCCGGGATCACGACCGTCCTGGTCGCTCCGGGGCGGGGCATCTTCCAGGGTCAGAGCGTCCTCCTCAACCTGAACGGGGAGGAGGCCGGGCCGATGGTTGTCCGCAACCCCGTCGCCCTCCACCTCAATTTCACGACCGCCCGGGGATCTTATCCCTCGAGCCTGATGGGGACGATCGCTTACATCCGCCAAAAATTCTACGACGCCGTCCATGGGGCGACGGTTCGGGCCGTTTATGCCAAGAATCTCAAGGGCATGAAGCGGCCAGCCTACGACCCCTTCGCCATGGCCCTTGTCCCGTTCGTCAGGGACAAGAGACCCGTCGTCTTCCAGTGCAACAACCGCGAGGAAATCAAGCGGGCCCTGACGATCATCGAGGAGTTCAAGCTCAACGGCTGGCTGAGCCATGCCAACGAGGCCTGGCGGGAGGCCGACCTCCTCAAGAAGACGAAACTCCCTCTCCTCGTCACCCTCGACGCCCGGCCGCCGAGGAGCAGCCTGTACGTCAATCAGGGCGAGGATCTGCGGAAGAAAGCTGAAGCGGAAATCTATCCGGCCAACGCCGCCAACCTGGCCAAGAGCGGTGTCCCGTTCGCCCTGACGTCGCTGGGACTGGCCGACGGGCCGGCTTTCCTGAAAGCCGTCCAGGCGGCGATCAAGGCCGGCCTCTCGAGAGAGGATGCCCTCCGGGCCCTGACCATCCGGCCGGCCGAATATCTGGGCGTCGCCGCGGAGCTCGGGACGCTCGAGGCCGGGAAAATCGCCAACATCGTCTTGGCCAAAGGGGACCTCTTCGACGAAAAAACCGAGATCGTCCGAGTTTTCGTCGACGGCGTTCCGGCGAAATTCTGAGGAGGACGACCCATGCCGAAAAAGCTTCGCTTTCTCATCCTCGCCTTGGGGACTTTGGCCGCGGCGTCCGTCTCCGCCGAGGCCGGGGGAAGCCTCCTCATCAAGAACGGCACCCTTCTGACGGTCACCCGAGGCGTCCTCGTCAAGGCCGACATCCTTGTCGTCGACGGCCTCATCCGCAAGATCGGACCCTCCTTGGACGCCCCTCCGGGCCTGCCGGTCGTCA
>VGJF01000211.1 GCA_016867585.1 Candidatus Aminicenantota bacterium
GTGGGGATCGTCGGGGGGGAAGCCCGCCTCGACCTTGACTACGCCGAGGACGCCGGCGCCGAGACCGACATGAACGTCGTCGAGACCGACCGCGGCCAGCTTCTCGAAGTCCAGGCCACGGCCGAAAAAGCGCCCTTTTCCCGAAACCTCCTCGAGTCCCTCCTCCGCCTCGCCGACAAGGGCGTCGCCGAGGTCATCCAGGCCCAGAAAGACGTCCTGAAGCGCAAGAGCCTCCTCTTCATGGCCTACGCCAGGCCGTAGCGGGAGGACCAGGAGGGACATGAGCCGAATTCTCCTCACCGGAGGAGCGGGCTTCCTGGGGAGCCATCTGGCCGAAGCCCTGCTCAACCGCGGCGACGACGTCATCTGCATCGACAATTTCTTCTCCGGACACAAGGACAACATCCGGGGATTCCTCGGACATCCCTTCTTCGAGCTCCTCCGCCACGACGTCATCCATCCCCTATTCGTCGAAGTCGACCGGATCTACCATCTCGCCTGTCCGGCTTCCCCGGTCCATTACCAGCAGAATCCGATCAAGACCGTCAAAACGAGCGTCATGGGGACGATCAACATGCTCGGGCTGGCCAAGCGGATTCGAAGCCGGGTCCTCCTCGCCTCGACCTCGGAAGTCTACGGCGACCCCAAGGTCCATCCCCAATCGGAAGACTATTGGGGGCACGTCAACCCGATCGGCCTCCGGAGCTGCTACGACGAGGGCAAGCGCGTCGCCGAGACCTTGATGATGGATTACCACCGCCAGAACGCGGTCGAGATCCGGATCGCCAGGATTTTCAACACGTACGGCCCCCGGATGGCCGTCGAAGACGGCCGCGTCGTCTCGAACTTCATTGTCCAAGCCCTGCGCGGAGCGCCCCTGACGATCTACGGCGAGGGGCTCCAGACGCGCTCCTTCTGCTATGTTTCGGACATGATCGACGGCCTCATCCGCCTGATGGATTGCGGCGAATTTCCGGGGCCCGTCAACCTGGGCAATCCCCGGGAATTCACCGTCCTCGAACTGGCCGAGACCATCCTCCGCCTGACCCGGAGCGCCTCCCCCATCGTCCGGAAGCCGCTGCCTTCGGACGATCCCGCCCGGCGACGGCCGGAAATCGGCTTGGCCCGGAAACTCCTTGGCTGGGAACCCAAGGTCTCCTTGGAGGAAGGACTCGGGCTGACGATCGAATATTTCCGGAGAAAGCTCGGGTCCTAACCGTTCCCCGAGGTCGATGGGACCTGCCCCATCAAAGAGAGGAGTCCATCAGGCGTGAGCTTGACTTAAAAGAAATCGGGCTATATGATATTTTCCCGTTAAATAACATATGTTTTTTATGAAGCCCGGCTGCCATCGCTCTCGAGGGAGGTCCTCATGAATCTCGTCACCGGACTCATTCTGGCCGGCGCCGCGGCCGCGGTCCTGGCGCTCCTTGGCCTGGTCATAGCCAAGCAATACCGCAAGGTCGGCCCCAGCGAGGCCTTGATCGTCTCCGGCCGCAAGAAGACGATCACCCTGCCGGACGGGACGAAGCGGAGGGTCGGTTACCGCATCCGCCTGGGCGGGGGGACCTTCGTCCGGCCCTTCGTCGAGAAGGCCGACATCCTGGCCATGGAGGTCATCCCGATCTCGATCCGGACGCCCGAGGTCCTGACCCGGGGCGGCGTCCCCGTTCTGGCCGACGCCACGGCCCAGGTCAAGGTCGATTCCTCGGAATGGGCCATCCATCTCGCCGCCGAGCAGTTCCTCGGCCTGGGCAAGGACGGCATCCGCGACGTCGCGGCCAACATCCTTGAAGGCCGGATGCGGGAAGTCATCGGGACGATGACCGTGGAGGAGATCTACCGAGGCCGAAGCGATTTCAACGGCCGGGTCGCCGAGGCCGTCCGGGCCGACATCGCCCGGATGGGCCTGACCCTCCTGTCCTTCGCTCTCCGCGAGTTCAGCGACACCCAGGGCTATCTCGACGCCCTCTCCAAGCCGCTCATCTCCGCCGCCAAGCGGGAAGCCGCCGTGGCCGAGGCCGAAAGCCAGAAAGAGGCGATCATCAAATCCTCCCAGGCCCGCAAGGAAGGGGAGGTCGCCCGCCTCCAAGCCGAGGCCCTGATCGCCAAGGCCCAGTGGGAGAACGAAGCCAAGAAAGCCGAAAGCCTGATCCAGGTCAACCAGAAAAAGGCCCAGGCCGATTTTTCCTACGAGCTCGAGCGCCATCGCCTGAGCCAGGACCTCAAGCGGGAGGAATCCAAGGTCCGGATGGTCGAGAAGGAGCAGGCCATCAAGATCGAGGAGCTCGAGATCCTCCGCCGGGAGAAGGAGCTCGAAGCGAACGTCCTCAAGCCGTCCGACGCCCGGAAATACCAGATCAAAGCCGAGGCCGAGGCCGAAGAGTTCCGGATCCAGGCCGAAGCCCGGGGCAAGGCCGAAGCTCTCAAGCTGGAGGGACAGGCCGAGGCCGCCCGGATCAAGGACAAGGGCGAGGCCGAGGCCTCGGCCATGACCAAAAGGGCCGAAGCCATGGGCCGCTACAACGAGGCCGCCGTCCTCGAGATGTACATGAAGGTCCTCCCCGAGGTCGTCAGGGGCGTGGCCGAACCGCTCTCGAAGATCGATAAAATCGTCATGATCAACAGCGACCGGGAGCTCGGGGCGGCCAAGGTGACGTCCCAGGTCGCCCAAGTCCTGTCCCAGGTCCCCGACGTCGTCCAGGCCCTGACCGGAGCCGACCTGAAGAAATACCTGCGGGACAAGCTGTCGCCCGAGGAGAAGACGGCGAAATAACATGGTTTCCGACAAAGCCAACCGGATCGGCGCCTCCCCGACCTTCAAAATCGCGGCCAAGGCCAAGGCCATGCGGGCCGAAGGGATCGACGTCGTCGACCTTTCGATCGGCGAGCCCGACTTTCCGACCCCGTCCCACGTCAAATCCGCCGGGATCAAGGCCATCCAGGACAATTTCACCAAATACACCGAGAACGAGGGGATTCCGGATCTCAAGAAAGCCGTCATCGCCCGCTACCGCGAGGATTTCGGGCTGTCCTACGCCCCGAATGAAGTCATCATCTCGACCGGAGGGAAGAGCTCCCTCTTCCACGCCGTCCAAGCCCTGGTCAACGAGGGAGAAGAGGTCATCATCCCGGCCCCCTACTGGGTGACCTACCCGGAAGTCGTCAAGCTCGCGGTCGGCAAGCCCGTCGTCGTCCCCGTCAGGGAGGAGAACGGCTTCGTCCTGACCCCCGACGAGCTCCGGGCCCACATCACCCCGGCGACCAAGGCCCTCATCCTCAACAGCCCTTCGAATCCGACCGGAGCGGCCTACGGCCGGGCCGAACTCGAAGCCCTGGCCGAGGTCATCCGCCAGGAGGACATCTTCGTCCTCTCCGACGAAATCTACTCGGCTCTCGTCTACGACGATTTCCGGGTCACGAGCATCGCCGCCCTGGACGAGGACATCCGGAAGAAGACGATAATCCTCAGCGGAGTGGCCAAAGCCTATTCGATGACCGGCTGGCGGATCGGCTACGCCCTCGGGCCGGCCCCTCTGATTGCCGGCATGTCGCGGATCCAGAGCCACACGACCTCGAATCCGGTCTCCATCTCCCAGAAGGCCGGGGTCGAAGCCCTCGGCGGGCCGCAGCACGAGATCGGCAAGATGGTCGCCGAATTCCAGCGCCGGCGCAACTACTGCCTGATGAAGCTCCAGCAGATCCCGGACCTGTCCTGCTTCAAGCCCCAGGGGGCCTTCTACCTTTTCCCGAACGTCCGGTCCTATTACGACAAGGAGTTCAACGGCACGCCCATCCGCAACTCCTACGGCCTGGCTTATTTCCTCCTTCGGGAAGCCCAGGTCGCCGTCGTTCCCGGGGACGCCTTCGGATCGGACGACCACATCCGGCTGTCTTATGCGATGTCGATGGCCGTTCTGGAAAAAGGCTTCGACCGGATCGCCCGGGCCTTGGCCCGCCTCAAGCCGGCCCGGAAGGCCAAGCGCGTCGCCTTGAGCAATTATGCCACGCGGCAGCGGGGACCGCTGCCGGTCGAAGCCCGGCTCCCCCTCAAGGTCCGCGACGGCCTCGTCGCCGAGGTCTCCGGCCGCCTCGGCCCCGAGAACGTCTTCGAGTGGAACGCCAACATCAGCGGGATCGTCGTCCAGCTGCGGACGAACGCCCGGCACCTTCACGATTTCTGGGTCGAAAATTTCTTCCCGGCCCAGCTCGAGGCCGAGATCGAGCCCCACGGCATCCTTTACGCCGTCGACGGCCTGCCCGGCCGCGAGCCGCGGGCCTTTTACAGCACCGAGACGAAAACGGGGGTCGTCGCCAACTGCGACGCCTACGGCCCCGTCCGGAGCCTGGCCCTGGGCCTCGTGGCCGACATCGCCGCCCGGCACTTCGGGACGGTCATGGTCCGAGGGATGTCCCTCGACTTCGACGGCCAGGGACTCGCCCTCATCGGCCCCCCCGGGACGAAAAAAACCGACCTCTTTTTCGGGCTCCTTCGCGACTCCCGGTTCCGTTTCCACAGCGCCGAGACCCTGGTCATCCGTTTCGCCGGCAAGGCCGCCCCGGCCGACGCCGTCGAGCGTAAGTTTTACATCCCGACGAACACGGTCGAGCTCCTCGGCCGTCTGGCCCCCCTCTTCGACAACAGCAAGTGCGAGAACGTCGTCGTCCGGAAGGACGATTGCCGCCTGGAGGCGTGTTTGAGAGCCGAGGATTGCCGCCTCGACCGGGGCTCTCCCTTCTGCTACAAGGCCTCCAAGGAGGCCCACGCCCTTCTCGACGCCGCCTGGATCTCCGGCCCGGCCGGAGTCGCCCGACGGACGTCGCTCCGCTGGCTCTTCCTTCTCCAAAACGATCCCGTCGCCCCGGACGTGGAAGAGCTCACTCCCGATGAAGCCCTCCGTCTCCTCGCTTCGGGAGAAATGCCGGGATCGGCCAAGGGCGGTCCGTCCAAACCCCTGCCCTTCTTCAACCCCCATCTTCTTCTCACCGAAGAAGAGGTGATCGAGGTCCAGACGGCCCTCTTCCAGAGGCTCCTCCAGAACGCCTCGGTCTATCTTTTCAACAGCCGGGCCGCCGGCGCGGAAAAAATCAAGGAGATCGTCGGGGCGAAATAATTCTCGGCCGGCCCGGCCCGGGGCGTCAAGAAAAGAGGCGGGATTCGAGGTCCTCGGCGAGCTGGTGGAGGAGAAAAAGGTGGATCTCCTGGATCCGCGGCGTCGACGTTGACGGGACGTCGAGAAGAATATCGGCCGCCCGGGCGGCCGCGGCTCCCCCGCCGCCGGTCAGGGCGATCGTGACCATCCCTTTCTCCCGGGCCGCCGCCAATCCCTCGAGGACGTTGGGCGAGCGGCCGCTCGTCGTCAAGGCCAGGGCCACGTCCCCGGTCTCGCCCAGAGCTTCGATCTGGCGCCGGAAAACGGCGGCGAAGGACATGTCGTTCCCGATCGAGGTGAGGACGGCCGTGTCCGTGGTCAGGGCCGCGGCCCGGATCGGGGGCCGGACGGCGAGAAATTTGTTGACGAGCTCGGCCGCGAAATGCTGGGCTTGGGCCGCGCTCCCGCCGTTTCCGAAGACGAGAATTTTGCCGCCCAAGCCGAGGGCCTGCCGGCAGGCGCGGACGGCCTGTTCATACGCGTCCTTTCTCGAGGCGTAGAACGCCTCCAGAATCCGGCTCCATTCGAGGGCCACGGCTTTGGGGTCCATGATTCTCTCCTTCAGTCCAGTCCGGCCAGGATCGCCCGTCTCACTCGGTCGATGAGAGCGCTCACGCCGCCCTCCCCGGCCGAAACGGGGGGATGAACGATCACCCGGATTTCCCCCTTCCCCGGGACGATCCGGCCCTTGGGCATCAGGCCGAAGGTCCCCCGGATGGAGATCGGCACGACGGGGGCGCCGCTTTCCAGGGCCAGAAAGAACCCCCCCCGCCGAAATTCCCGA